>NZ_BAAGPH010000100.1:0-3587 GCF_054784355.1 Alkalibacterium psychrotolerans
CTGTTGGTACTTCAATTATAGCCGGTGGGGCTCATTTTGTCTTTAAAAAAGAAACATCCCTCGACCATTTTTTTTCAAAATCGGTCGAGGGATGTATTCATTTTAGGGGAGTTTTTTCCCAGCCCCTAATACCTGGCCCTGAGGTAAATTATAGTTGCAGTTACGCTTGCCGTTTTACCTGCATGATACTTTTAAACTAGTTTACTTTATAAATACACTTAAATAGTTTCTTCTATAATATATACTGAAATTTGATACTCATTCAAACTCTTTAAAACGTATACTTTATGCCCAGTAGGGACCATCATGAATACAAAACAGGCATCAAACCTTCAATAAGAGGTTTGATGCCTGTTTTCGTATGACATTATAATTGTTTATTTGGCAAAATTTTTTTTGACTGTGTTCTCAGTCTTAAAATCGCGATGCCGTGAGTGATTAGAACACGTAGTGCTGCGTAAAACGGTACAGCTAGTATCATGCCAATCAGTCCGATTAATTGACCTGCGATTAAGATAAGAAAAATGATGGTTAAAGGATGAATCTTCAATTTTTTTCCGATAACTTGAGGTGCAATCAGGTTGCTTTCGATTTGCTGAATGATAACCACAGCTCCGACAGTTAGCAGGGTCACAACTGGCGATGTAAACAAAGCAACCATTACCGCAGGAATACTTCCAATCCAAGGGCCGAAATAAGGGATAATATTTGTCACGCCGGCTATCACTGCCAGCAGCAAGGCGTAGTCGAGGCCTATTAGCAGAAAGGCAATTAAACAGAGAACCCCTACAAAAAAACAGACAATACCTTGACCTTGAATGTAAGAAGAGAGCGTATAATCAATCTCTTTTAATATACTTTTTACCTCACCTTGCTGGTCTGCATGAAACAGTTTGACAAAGGAACGATTAAAGCTACTTGAGTCTTTCAGTAAATAAAATAAGAGAATAGGCAGAAGAACCAAGACAAAGAGTGCACTCGCTACTGTTCCAATCACCGAGCCGAATCCGCTGACTAATCCTCTTCCCATACGATTCAGTGTGTTGGTAGCTGTTTCGATATAGCCGTCTATATCAATAAACTGTTCATCCTGTAATTGACTAATGCGATTGAATAGATCAATTTCAAGAGCCCAGTCCTCAATTCCGGAAATAATAGAGGGGATATTGGTAGCCAGGCTGACCATCTGCTCCTGAAGAATCGGACCAAGCAGAGCCAGACCGAACAGTAGTCCTCCAATTAATATGACATACATAATCAGAATCGAGACACCTCTAGGTAGTTTTTTACTGAGCAGATTGACAAATGGCCGGAGTAGGTAGAATAGAAAACCGGCTAAAATGAGTGGGATAAACATCGTTTGAAAGGCCACTCGAAAAGGGGTGAAGAACCAGCTGATCTGGCTACCCATAAAGATAATTAAGAAAAGCAGTAATATATTCTTGCCTATTTTAAAGAATTTTTCGTCCATCATTGTGCTCCTTTGTTTCGCGTGATTTAGACTCATACGAACACATAATATTTAACTATAGTATACCATAAGATTAAGGGGTGAAATCTATCTGTCTTAAGTTTACGCGCCCAACGGCTGCTACATTTACTATTGCAGTGATTATCCAGATTAAAAAAATAATAGCCCGAAAACTATTGACCTGGGTCAACGTTAAGCGGACTATTTGCTGTTTATGAGATATAGTTTTTAGAAGTTTATTTTAAGTTTGACTGGCTGTGCTGGTTTCGGGAGAGTTTGACGGGTAGAGAATACGGGTCACATCTTTAATGCCGATTCTTTCATCGTTCTCTCTTTTTTGTCTCAGCATTTCTTCCAAAGCTTTTAATTGATCCTCGTTCATTATCCTCTCACTCCCTCCGCAAAACTATTATATAACAGAGAGTATACATCAATAATGTAAGCGTTTCAATCATTTTGACTAATTATTCAAAAAAGTTAAATGTCTGTAATAAACATTGTTTATAAATTTGAAGTTATTCTATACGGATAACTTCAAATTATGTCTTTGATATTTAATCATCCAGCAGCTTGTTAAATTCAGACATTACATTTGTAACTTCCGGTCCAATAATTAACTGGTAATTACTTTCTGATGCTTTAACTAAACCAACTATGCCAGTCTGCTTTATCCGCTCTTCATTAACTTTAGAAGGATCAATAGTGGTAACCCTTAGTCTAGTCACACAATTATAAGCCTCTTCTATATTATTCTTACCACCAAGAGCTTCCAATAGTTTTTTAGCTAAATAGGAATAGTTATTAGTTGCTAAATTAAATTCTTTTTCTTCTTTAGAAATTTCCTCAGTAAAGGTTTTATTATCTTCTCGGCCAAGTGTTTTCAAACCCATCTTCTTTATCACATAGTAAAATGTGAAATAATATAAGAAGAAAAAGACTACGCCTACCGGAATTATTAATAAGGGATTTCGTGCTATATTGAATCCTAGTATATAATCTACCAGTGAGGCTCCAAAAGAGAATCCCATTCTAATATCTAACAGGTATGTTGTGATACCAGCTAACCCTGCGTAGAATGAATGGATAACATAAAGTATTGGTGCCGTGAACATGAATGTAAACTCAACAGGTTCAGTTATATTAGTAATAAAAGAAGTCGTAGCTCCACTACCCATAACGCCCTTTACTCTATTTTTGTTATCTGAGTACGCTGCTCTATAAATAGCTAGACAGATACCTGGAATTCCAAACATCATAACTATAAAGAATCCGGCGAGGAAAAGTCCAGCAGTAGGATCTCCATTTAAAAATCTGGGGATTTCTCCTTGAACCAGCTGCCCTGACTCTGTAGTGAACTCGCCTAAATCGAAATAAATATACGAATTAATGACATGGTGTAAGCCGAACGGTATTAATAAGCGGTTAAAGAACATGAACATTCCAACGCCTAAAGCTCCCATTTGAACCCATGTTTGAGCAAATGCATCTATTCCAGTTTGCATAATGGGCCATAGGAAGCCGAACAGAAGTGCAACAAATGTTTGAATTATTAAAATCATTGTAAGGGGAAATCGTTCACCCGCGAAAAACGAGAAAATTTGAGGAAGCTGTTGATTTTTATACCGATTGTATGTCCAGCTAGCAACGCCACCAGATACAATCCCGCCAAATATGCCCATATTTATATCAGGGTTTATAACCTCTAGTCCTTGCCTTAATGTAAGTATTGCGAGTATTGCGGTTAGTGCAGCCATGCCTTTATCTTTAGCTTTTGCAAATCCAAAAACAACTCCTATAGAAAACAATATATCCAAATTACCGAATACAGCACTACCTGCTGCAGATAATATAGGAATATTTAATAAATCGTCCGATGAAATCCTTAAAAGTATACCTGCAAGTGGCATTGCTGAGACAGGTACTAACATCGACCTACCTAATTTTTGAATGGCTCCTTTAATATCCATTTTATACCCTCCCATTTTTTATAAGTAGTTACCAATTTTTTTATATTTTTAACATGTTTTAAAGCAACTAACGTTGCTCTGTCAATAAAAGTGCAAAAAGGCACCTCTTCCCCCCTTAATCTGATAAAATGAAGTTCACTAAAACAAAC
>NZ_BAAGPH010000101.1:0-3611 GCF_054784355.1 Alkalibacterium psychrotolerans
CTGTTGGTACTTCAATTATAGCCGGTGGGGCTCATTTTGTCTTTAAAAAAGAAACATCCCTCGACCATTTTTTTTTCAAAATCGGTCGAGGGATGTATTCATTTTAGGGGAGTTTTTTCCCAGCCCCGCAAAATTATGTCTCTTGTTCTAGATTTCTATTCAAGTATAATCGTTAATGTGGCAAATGTAAATAAAGAAACAAATGTTAAATAACTATCAAATGAATAATAAATGAAAGTAGGTAAACGAATGTCAGTAATCGAAGTAAAACATGTTACAAAAGATTATGGCCAGGGTCGAGGTATCTTTGATGTTTCTTTTGAAATTAAGAAAGGTGAAGTCTTTGGATTCTTAGGACCAAATGGGGCAGGAAAGACAACAACTATCCGTCATTTAATGGGTTTCATTCAACCAGATGAAGGCGAATTGTATATTAACGGAAAAGATACTTGGAAATCAACTGCACTGATCAAACATGATGTCGGCTATTTACCAGGGGAACTTGCCTTCCCAGATTATATGACTGGTGATCAATTCATTGAGTTTATGGCAGAAGAACGCCATATTTCTGATATGTCACGAACAGAGGAATTAAAAAAGCTTTTTGAATTAGATACATCAGAAGAGATAAAAGAAATGAGTTTAGGAGATAAAAGAAAACTAGCTGTCGTTACGGCTTTTATGCATAATCCAAAAATATTAATTTTGGATGAACCAACTTCAGGATTAGATCCAGTTATGCAAGAACGTTTTATTGAGTTTATATTGAATGAAAAGGCAGATGGAAAGACTATTCTGTTATCCAGTCATATTTTTAGTGAAGTTGATGCCACGTGTGATCGGATTGCGATTATTAAAGATGGTATGGTTGTTTCAATGATTGAAGCTGATCAACTGAAAAGAAATACGCATAAGACCTTCAAAATAGAATTTTCAAGCTTTGAAGATTATGAAAAGTTTTTAGGAAAGACAGCATTTGCAATTCCAATTAAACGACCAAACCAAAACCAAGTAAAAATGAATTTGACGGATGAAAAAATGCAACAATTATTTACAGAATTGAGTGAAGTAAATGTAAACTTTATTTCTGAAATTAAATTTACACTCGAAGATTATTTCATGGATTTCTATGATCGTAAGAAGTCGGTTTCTGACGGGGAGGGGAACTTACAATATGGTATATATTGATATAAAACATTTAACAAAGGACTATAAAAAAGGTCGCGGCGTTTTTGATATCTCTTTAGAAATTGAAAAAGGAGAAGTCTATGGTTTTGTTGGGGTTAATGGGGCAGGAAAGACCACAACTATACGCCATATGATGGGCTTTATTAAACCAGATGAAGGCAGTGTTACAATTCAAGGACTTGATGCGACAAAAAGTAGTGCGGAAGTGAAGCGTTACGTCTCTTATATTCCTGGAGAGATTAATTTTCCAGGAAACACGAGTGGTGAAGAGTTCTTGAAGGAACAAATTTATTTATCTGGAAGAGGTAGCTGGGGACGTGCCAAAGAATTGAGTGAACAACTCCAGTTAGATGTCACGGCAAACGTGCACTCAATGAGTAAAGGGATGAAACAAAAAACGGCAATTGTTTCAGCTTTAGCTTCGGATGCGGATATTTTAATTATGGATGAACCCACAACAGGTTTAGATCCTTTGATGCGTGATGTTTTCATTGACCTTTTAAAAGAAGAAAAAGAAAAAGGAAAGACTATTTTTATGTCGAGCCATATTTTCCAAGAGGTTGAAGAAGTTTGTGATCGTGTCGCGGTCATTCAAGAGGGCAAGATAATAGAAGTCGTTAACATGAAAAATATTCGCTACAACAAAAATAAAGAATATCGAATGGAATTTAAAACCGAAGAAGACTTTAAACGATTTATTGGTTTGGGGTATCAAATCAGTAAAGTAAAAGCAGAGGATTTACAAATCTTTGTTCAAATTCATGATGAACATATTAATGAATTAATTCAAACTTTAAAAGATTTTGATTTAGTTTATTTCAAAGAAATTAAAGTTCATTTTGAAGATTATATTACTGAAGTATTCAAGGAGGAAAAATAAATGATATCAAAACCAATATTTAAACAAAGTCTACAATCGAACTGGAAGCTATGGTTGATCATAACAATTGTTGCGTCAATGATCATCTCTGGTTTCATAATAAGCTATGATGCGGCAGGTTACGCTTCAATTGCGGAAGCTGCTGAAGGGACAGCTTTTTCTAATATCTTATCCACTCTAACGAGTCTATTAGGGAGTTTAGAAAACTTTTATAAATTGATTGCTGTCATTCTTGGGATTGTTTATGTAGTATTTACCGCAAATAATCTTGTGGTTAATGAGGTAGATTCAGGATCTATGGCTTACACTTTGTCAACACCTATTAAACGTTCAAGTGTTATTTTTACAAAATCACTTTACTTAATCCTTTCTGTTGTATTAATGTATACCGTCATTTCACTAGCAGGGTTGACCGCTTCGCAATTGAATTATAACAATGTGACGGGTTATGCGATAACTGAGGATGTTGAAGCAGCAGCTAAAACGTTGAACCACGATGAAGATTATTTATCCGAGCGACTTTATCTAATTCAAGAAGATGAAGATGTTAGGCGTGAAGCCGCTATTGCACGAGATATGGATACTGAAGCTTATGCGATTTATTTAGAAGATGTCATTCGTGAGCGTTCTTATGAAGAAGCGGCAGAAATTATTACAGACGAGCGTTACGACATTTATGATGATGACGATGATATGGAAGATGAAGATATCGAAATTACGACGGAAGAATTAATGGAAGATCCAGGAATGATTCTAGATAGTAACGATGCCCTAGCTGCTGGTGCGCGTGTTTACGGTCTTTCAACAAATGATTATCGTAAAATTGTTCTAGATGAAATGAATGACCTTGAGAGTTCAGAAGAAGTCGAAGAAGAAGCAACAGAAGATGAGGAGCAAGGCGAAGAGGAGCAAGAAGCTGAAGCAGCAGAAGAAGAGCAAGAACCACAACCACAACCAACTGCTTCACAAGAAGCGACAACACCTCAAAGACAGCTAACTGAAGACAATGCGGAGCTTCTGCTTCAAACAGTCATCGACTCATCCGCAACAGCTTTAAACTTAAGTAGTGATCAAGTAAGTGAAAACTTAACATTACTTAAAGATCCGGAAGCCTTAGTCTTATCTACACAAACAACCGGATTAAATGAAGAACAAATTACATCAATGGCCAATCATGCGATGGTATCTTCCGCTAGATCGGTTGATAAAGCTATAGAATTTGATGTTGAAACGTATCTATGGTTAAGTCTGGGGCTACTATTATTAATTCTTGCAATGAGTTCAATAGCGTTCTTCGCATCAACATTGTTTAATCGTACAGGAATGGCGTTAGCAATCGGAGGCGGTATACCTTTTGCATTCTTCCTAATTACCATGATTCAACAATTAATGGATAGTGCCGATGGTCTTGAATATATAACTCAAGTTTCGCACCCCTAAGAACGACGTTCTATCCTTTTACCGTAAAGATCAGTTAGAATATTGAACTTAAAAGTACAGAAAAAGACACCTCTCTTTGGTAAAATGTAGTTACCAACAAACA
>NZ_BAAGPH010000102.1:0-3662 GCF_054784355.1 Alkalibacterium psychrotolerans
CTATCCGAAGACATAAACCGAACGTATTTTCGAATACGTGACGGTTTAGTTCAGTGAACCCTTTTTTATGAAATTAGGTTGTCTATTTATAATCTATTCTCTTGACTTACCACCATAATGCTTATACCAACCAATGGCTTCTTCAATTCCTCGTTCAAAGCTCCAGTCAGGTTCGTAACCAAGCATTTCTTTTGCCTTAGAAATATCTGCATTGCTGTGCTTAATGTCTCCCGCACGTTCAGGACCGAAGTTAGGTTCGATCGACTTATCTAAAGCGTCTTTTAAATTCCCGTATATATCGATTAGGTATTCTCTACCGCCATATGCAATATTGAAGGCTTCGCCTGCCGCAGAACTTGGCGCTTGACAGGCTTTCAGATTCGCTTCGATCACGTTTTCGATATACGTGAAGTCCCTGCTCTGTTTGCCGTCACCGTTGATCGTCGGTTGTTCATCGTTCAGTAGTTGTTTCAGGAACTTAGGTATGACGGCCGCATAAGCACCATTAGGATCCTGACGTCGACCAAATACGTTAAAGTATCTCAGTCCATAGGTGTCCAGACCATAGAGGGAGTGATAAAGTCTTGCGTACTCCTCATCTATTTTTTTAGTCAAGGCATAAGGTGATAAAACCTTTCCTTCTCTCCCTTCCTTTTTGGGTAGGGTCGGTTCGTCTCCGTATACTGAAGAACTGGACGCATAGACAAATTTCTTCACATTATTCTTTACTGCTGCTTCCATCATATTGATCGTACCCTGTACATTCACTTTTTCATAGTGCTGAGGCATCTCGATGCTTCGCGGAACACTTCCCCATGCCGCCTGATGAAGGATATAATCTACACCATCACCTGCTTTTAAGCACACATCATAGTCAGTGATATCACCTTCGATAAATGTGAATTTCTCATTTGACAGAAAAGGTTCAATATTCGATTTATGGCCATTGGATAAATCGTCCAGACAACGGACTGCATAACCTTTCTTGAGCAGTACTTCGATGAGGTTGGACCCAATAAAACCGGCTCCACCTGTGACGAGAAAAACACTATCCTTTGCAAATTTCACATTTTCATATCCCATTAGTCTTCCACCTTTTAATTAAAGTCTCCAGTATCTTAATCCAGCTGTTTCATACTCTTTTCTGTTTAAAATCCCTTTGATATCCAGCAAAACCTTGTTCTCATTTAAACCTTCTTTAAACATTTGATTAAAATCCTCTTGAGATAATTTTAGAAATTGATCATGACCTACCGCTACAATAATAGCGTCCATATTTTCTATATCTTTAACGGAATCAAATACAATGTCATATTCCTCTTTAGCTTCTTCAGAGTCCGCTTCAGGATCAGCAATCATCGGTACTATTCCATACTCCTTAAGCTCATTAACAATATCGATAACACGAGTATTTCTAGTATCTGGACAGTTCTCTTTAAATGTAAATCCAAGAATGGCTACTTTTGCTTCCTTAACTGGTACATTAGCTTTAATAAGGTTTTTAATGAGATTTTCTACCACATATTTCCCCATGTTATCATTAATTCTGCGCCCCGATAAAATTATTTGTGAATGGTAACCTAGTTGTGCAGCCTTATATGTCAAGTAGTAAGGATCTATCCCTATACAATGTCCTCCTACTAAACCAGGTGAAAAGTTAAGGAAGTTCCACTTGGTGCCCGCGGCTTCTAAGACAGCTTTGGTATCAATGTCCATTTTGTCAAAAATAATAGAAAGTTCGTTCATAAAAGCAATATTAATATCTCTTTGAGAATTTTCAATAACTTTAGCAGCCTCCGCTACTTTAATTGATTCTGCTCTGTGAACTCCAGCATCAACGACAAGCTCATAAACTTTCGCTATAGTATCAAGTGATTCTTCATCCATACCAGCTACAACTTTTACAATCGTTTCAAGTCTATGTACTTTATCACCTGGGTTGATTCTCTCAGGAGAATAGCCGACTTTGAAGTCTACTCCACAAACTAGTCCCGATTCTTTTTCTAGTATAGGAATACACGTATCTTCAGTAACACCAGGGTAAACAGTTGATTCAAAAACAACTATAGATCCTTTCGTTAAATTTTTCCCCACTGTTTTGCTTGCTGATTCTACTGGTCTCAAATCAGGTGTGTGGTCGGAATTAACTGGAGTAGGAACTGCCACAATATGAAATTTAGCTTCTTTCAGCTTCTCTTCATTTGACGTAAATTCGACAGTGGTATTTTTTATTACCTCATCCCCAACTTCTTTAGTTGGATCAATCCCACTTTTATACTCTTCGACTTTCTCATCGCTAATATCGAATCCAATAACATCAGCCTTTTTAGCAAAAGAAACAGCTATTGGCATGCCTACATAACCTAGTCCTACTAGAGAAATTTTTTCTTCTCTATTTTTTATTTTTTCGAATAAGTTCATCTTAATTACCCCTTTTTTCATTAATTTTTTTTAAGTATGTTTGAATAACAATATTTCTATCAAATTCATTTTCTATCTTTTTTCTGCCTGCTATTCCCATTTCTTTCTTAGCTTCATAAGGTACTTTTATAAACTTCTTTATTGTTTTAACTAATGATGCAGTTGACTTAGCCTCAAAGCCATAACCGCTAATTCCTTCATCAAAAGTTTCTTTACATCCGCTTACGTTTGAAGCAAGTACGGGTCTACCGGTAGAAGCAGATTCAAGTAAAACATTTGAGAGTCCCTCGTGATAGGAAGGTAATATTGTAGCATGGGAGGATTTAATAAATTTATGAACATTACCTTGTTGACCATGGAAATGTATTATTCCATTATTATTTAACTCTTCAAGTTGGTTAAAATATTTTTCTTCAGAGAAACCGATTATATGAAATTCAACGTTATTATTATTTTTAAATATTTTTGCTGCCTCGAGTAATTCTTCTATTCCCTTATTTTTCATAATCCTACCTATGTACAGCAAACGAAGTGGACGTTTATCGGCAGGATATTGTTCATACAGATGTTCAGCTAGGTTAACACCTGAACCTGGCAAGACTAAAGCATTCTTAGTATAAATATTCTTTTCATGGAAGTAAATTTTGTTTGATTCATTTTGAAAAAATACTGTAGAGGCATCCCTTAGACCTTGCTTGTACAAAAATAACGTAAACTTTTGCATTAAACCTTCATTTTCAACTGCAGTTCCTAATCCAGTAATATTTGGTAAATATGGTGTTTTGGTTATTCTACAAGCAATACCACCATATATATTAGGTTTAATTGTATAGGTTAGAACAATATGCGGTTTGATTTCATTAATCATCTTTATGTAGGAAAGGATGAGTTTTACATCAGCTAATGGATTTGTTCCTCTTCTTTCTACTTTCGACTCTATATATTTACAACCTAGGTTTTGGATTAAAGGAGTATACTCATCCTTTGGCAACGATGTAAACACTTCATGTCCTTGATTTATAAGCTCTTGGAGAAGCTCTTTTCTAAATTTATACAGTCCCATACCAAAGTTAGACAACACTAGAATTTTCATCTATATACCCTCCTTACCGGAACAGTAATTACCAATTTTTTTAAATTTTTATCATGTTTTAAAGCAACTATCGTTGCTCTTTCAATAAAAGTGCAAAAAGACACCTCTTCCCCCCTTAATCTGATAAAATGAAGTTCACTAAAACAAA
>NZ_BAAGPH010000103.1:0-3682 GCF_054784355.1 Alkalibacterium psychrotolerans
ATGTTTGTTGGTAACTACATTTTACCAAAGAGAGGTGTCTTTTTCTGTACTTTTAAGTTCAATATTCTAACTGATCTTTACGGTAAAAGGATAGAACGTCGTTCTTAGGGGTGCGAAACTTGAGTTTGTTATACTAAAAGTAAAGCTGTGTGTGGGGGTGTTCCAGTGCAAAGTGTAGCTGATTGGTTGATAACTGCTGGAGATTTTTTGACAAGATTAGGCCTTTTTATTTCTCCGTTATCATTTATAGCTTATATTTTTCTAAGTTGGTTTCAATATGTTACAAGACGGATTCATTATACTAAAGCTGCAAAAACAGCGTGGTACTTGGCTGTGGGTCTTGGAGAGATATTTGGAGACGAAAGAATATACATGTTGGTAGTCCTTATGATCTTCATGGACTGTACAGACTCCTTATTTGAGTTCTTAGAAGAAAAAAGAGCGCTTAAAGAAGAAAATGAAACCTGAGGTACCGAAACGGTACTTTTACATATAGCATTACAAAACAAACACGATGAGCGCTCCGATTGAAACTACAAAACAAACACAGATTAAGCCCGGTCCAAGAATGGATTGGGCTATTTTGAAACGGAGCGTTGAAATGCAACGTTACGAAACAAACACAGATTCGTTGCATACAAAATGAGAATTGATTACAAAACAACACTCTAAGGGGTGCAAGCTCAAATGCTGATACTATAGGCATTATGAATGCACCTATTATCATAAATTACATAACAAGGACTTGTGTGCAACGCTCCAATTCATACAACGCTCTTACAAAACAGAACACAGATAGATGTCCTCAATCTTGAGGGGATGTGTCCAATTCTGGACAGATCTAAGGTTAGGTCAAAATTGGCATACCCTTGTCAAGATCCGCTCAATTTTGAGCAGAAGTACTAAAGTTGAGGGTTACCCAAAATTGGGGAGACCTAGCATAACGATTCGTTCTATCAGCTCTAAGGGAGTAGATTTAATCGACACCCTTAACTAGTGCACTAATTCGGTGCATTAGATAGCTTACTGAAAAAGACTAACCAATTTGGTTAGTCAAAAAAGGTTAACCATACATACCGTAACGGTACTTCAGCTATTACTCAAATAAGAGTAACAGCTATTAGTCAAAATTGTCTGACAGCTATGCAACGCTGCTGATCAGAATTACAAAACAAAACACTATGAGCGATAAAAAAGACCACTCCATAAGAGTGATCTAACACCTGGCCCTGAGGTAAATTTGTGTTGCAGTAATGCTTGCATGTTTTATCTGCATGATACTTTTAAACTAAATAACTCTATAAAATACGCTTAAATAGTTTCTTCTATAATATATATTAGAATTTGATACTTATTTAAACTATATAAAATACATTGTTTATGCCCAGTAGGGACCATACTGTTATAATTTTGAAGCCTTACAAACGTTGGTATGACAGCAATCTTACAACGGTTGTAGGCTTCTTTTTTGTCCCTCTTGCATACGAACAAAAGTTCTCGTTCTGAATTTCTCTAAAATAGAGCTTAAAGACATAGAGGGAGTTGCTAATTATAGCAGCTCCCTTTTTCATGTTGTCCTGTTTAAGGTTAAAGCACCTTGATATAATAAAAATAAAAGGAGCTGTTTATATGAGCCCTGAGGAAGCTAAGGCCAAAATATTTGAGTTAGCGAGATTGATAAGTTACGAGCAGAACTTACAAAGGCGGTTAAAAGATAGAAAAGATATTGCAGCGCTTAAAATATCAAAAGAGCAAGAGAAAAAATGGCACGATGAAATTGAGGAAGTTAAAAAACATATTTGAATTTTAAGCCTTTCTAGCTACTATGAAAAAATAAACGATAGAAGAAAAGGAGGATTTTATAAGTGGATAGTTTTTTTAAATTTATTAGTAAACCAATAAATTTTGCGATACTGCTATCATTCTTTGTAACTTCAGCTATTTTAGTATCAATGAATTTCTGGTCTACTGAAACTCTTCGAAGATTAAACATGATTAATTTCTTGAACGAGTTCACTGGATATCTAATGGTTACGTTATTTTTATCGCTATTTTTAATTGTTTTTCAAGTGTCAGCCATGATAATCACTAAAAGAAAAGACAAGGTTGTGAACGAAAAAATAGAAAAATGGAGAATTGATGCGGTTAATGATCCACATTGTTGGACTATACTGTATAGACTTTATAAAAATGAAGGTAATCCTGTTAAGTTGCCGATAAATAATAGGCATGTTATTAGTTTAACAAATTTAGAGATGATTGTAAGAGTGGGTACACAAGTATATGTTCAAAGTCAAGATGAATTAGAAAATCCTAGATTCCCTTATGTATTACAAGCCTTTGGCCAAGATTTAGTTGAAAAGAAAATTAATGGAGAACTATAGAGAGTGAAAACTAAAAAAAGTATTAGTCAAGTTTGCTGAAGTGGATAGAGCAGGTGAATTACTTGTATTTAAAGATTAAGATTTACGTTACAATATGAGTAATCAAAGACTGGAGGTATGTTAATATGGACTTCGGGAAATCATTAGAAAAGATGATTGGATTAGCATCAGGCAGCAATGATCCTACAGCTATGAGAGCTGTCATGGATGTTCAAAAAGAATTAATTCAGATTCAGGAAGAAAACAGACGTTTAAGAATTGAAAACCATGGATTAAAGAATATTGACATAACACGTTCAGAATTGAAAAAAAGAGGAAATGCCTATTACAAGGGAGAAGAAGGTCCTTATTGCACAACATGTTTTGATGCAGAAGGAAAATTAATTTATTTGAACGTCTATTTGTTGGCCTACAATAGCTATGCTAAAGGAAAATGTGGGAATTGTGATAGTGACGTTTCTACAACCATAACCGAGGAGGAGTACAAAAATAATTATCGATAATCTTACTTAGATACTATATTTAATTACAAAACAACACAGATTAGCCCTGGACTAAAATGTCCGGGGTCTTTATATTATAGGGGCATTGTACGCAGTGTAGCGCTCTTTATAGCGTTCAATTACAAAACAAACACGATGAGCGAAACTATCATTATTGAGTAATAGCAACGGATTTAAACGGAGCGCTCCATGCAACGTTACAAAACAACACGAACGTTGCATACAAAAAGAGTGCTGATTACAAAACAAGACTCTAAGGGCGCAGTCTTAAATGCTGATGTTATAGGTTTTAAGACTACGCCCTCTTATTATGGATTACAAAACGAACACTTGGGTGCAGCGCTCCTATTCATGCAACGCTATTACGAAACAAAACACAGTTAGATGTCTTCAATTTTGAGCAGAAGTAATTAACTCTTACTCAAAAAGAGTAACAGCTACTAGTCAAAAAAGACTAATAGATAGGCAACGCTGCTGATCAGAATTATAAAACAAAACACGACTAGCGCTCAACCAAGTTATTAATTTATCCTTAAATAGAACTATATAAACAATAAGCGAACGTAGGTTTTTGGTTATAAGTGTTGCTGTATGATTATATCTAATGATGTATTTCGTCCTTATTGTTCCTTTATCGTACTTTTTATTATCCTAAGACGATATATTAGTCCTGAATAATTCATAGCTCTATAATTTAAGCTGGTTTCTTGAATAAATTAATCGTTCTTGGAAAAATTGGGAATTTTTCTACAAAATAGTGCGTTCTCGAAGTAGATTTTAACTAAATGAACCTTC
>NZ_BAAGPH010000104.1:0-3746 GCF_054784355.1 Alkalibacterium psychrotolerans
ACCATTTTACTGTACCTGTTTCCATAATAAAATTCCTCCTTGTGCCTTTGCACATATTTACATTATTGCTTAAGGACCAATTCGGAATGCATTACACAGTTCGTAAAATGTCTCTTACAATATGTTAAACACAGTATAGCACACGTCTCGTCGTTTACCTAATTTATTTTGAATTGGACTTATTTCGGACTTATTTCGCTGATTTTACTTATCTTTCTGTAAAATCGTCGGGTTTATCAAGATCAGCAAATGTCAGGCTATCCAAGTATGCCATATCTTCTTTGGAGAGTTCAAAGTCGAAAATATCCGCATTTGTTTGAATACGTTCTTCGTGAACCGATTTGGTCAAGGTGACAAAGTCATGCTGAATACTCCATCTTAATAGGATTTGAGCAATAGATTTGCCGTATTTGTCACTCATCTCTTTTGCTTTTTCATCATCCTGCATATATTTCATAGGCGATAGCGGTGACCATCCTTCAATCACGATATCATTCTGACGACTCAGATCAACTGTATCCTTTTGAAGAACGCCAGGATGCAGACGAATCTGGTTAACCATCGGTTTGATTCGCGAATTCTCAAGTATATTATTTAAATGAGGCACCGCAAAATTGGAGACGCCTATTGCTTTAAGCTTCCCTTCCTCATACAAATCTTCGAAAGCTTTCCATGTTTCAATGTTGTCCTGTTTCCAGTCCCCATCCGTATTTTTAACAACTGGCCAGTGAATCAGGAACAAGTCCAGATAATCCAGGGCTAATTTGTCCAGAGACTCCAGTATCGTACGTCGAGCCTCGTCATACCCATGGCAGTTATTGTTAAGTTTGCTGGTCACAAACAATTCTTCTCTCGGTACACCACATTTTTTAATGCCTTCACCAACATACTCCTCGTTACGATACATTTGAGCTGTATCAATATGACGATAGCCGGCTTTAACTGCATTAATAACGCCATCCACGGCTTCTTGTGGATCAGTCACCTGCCAGGTTCCGTAACCCAGAATTGGTATCTTAACACCATTTGTTAGTGTAAACGTATCATCTAAACTGTACATTCAATTTCCTCCTAATTTTTTCATCTGACACCATTATACAATAAATCGCTAAGTAATTAATTATATTGACTTCTAATGTTAACTTGTGCCGAATAAGTCGTAATCGGTATGAGTTCAGATTCAATTAGGAAAAACTTGTGCCGATTAACTGTACTTGGTATAAGTTTCAGTGAAATACTGACAAACTCGTGTCTAGTATGTACTAATCGACAGAAGTTTCTCTACAATTCTCTCTTACTTGTCACGAATAAACAATTAGATACTTGTTTTTTCAGCTGTCACTCAAATAAAAAAAGCCCCCTGTCATTTTAAGCGTTAAACGCATTAATCGACTAGGATGCTTTCTTTCGATTATTTAATTAGTTGTAACTGTTTACTGTCTCTTCGTGTTTCTCTTCTTCATAACTCGCCAGTTTTTCTTCAAACTCATCCAGCAGCACGCGCACTTCTCCAGTTGTTTCTGTCTCCATGAGTTTCTGTCTCAATTCACTGGCACCACGCATTCCTCTTATATATATTTTAAAGAATCTACGCAAAGGTTTAAATGCTCTATCGTTTACTTCACCATACTGGTCAAACAAATCCAGATGCAGTCGCAGCAGATCAAGCATTTCCTGATGACTGTGTTCTCTTGCTTCTTTTTCGAACGCGAATGGATTTGTAAAGACACCGCGTCCAATCATCACACCGTCTACTCCTGTTTCTTCCACAAGTCTCAGGCCTGTTTCGCGGTCAGGAATATCTCCGTTAATAGTAATCAGTGTATCCGGAGCTATTTCATCTCTCAGTGCCTTGATTTCAGGAATCAGCTCCCAATGGGCATCATACTTGCTCATTTCTTTTTTCGTACGCAAGTGAATGGATAAGTTCGCAATATCCTGCTTCAATAAATGAGTAATCCAGTCGCGCCATTCATCCAGCTTCGTGTAGCCTAAACGGGTCTTGACACTGACAGGCAATCCTCCGGCCTTAGCAGCTTCAATCAGTTCCGCTGCTACTTCAGGGCGACGGATAAGTCCACTTCCTCTTCCTTTTCCGGCTACATTTGGCACCGGGCAGCCCATATTGATGTCTAGCCCCGCGAATCCAGCTTCCGCCATTCCGATACTCATTTCACGGAAATGCTCGGGTTCATCTCCCCAAATGTGAGCGACCAGGGGCTGTTCGTCTTCAGTAAAGGCCAGTCGGCCACGCAGACTATTTCGTCCTTCAGGGTGGCAGTAGCTGACAGAATTGGTAAATTCAGTAAAAAAGACATCAGGTCTTCCTGCTTCAGCAATGACGTGACGAAAAACGAGATCTGTCACATCTTCCATTGGGGCAAGGACAAAAAATGGTTTCGGTAGATTTTTCCAGAAATTCTCTTTCATTTTCAAGTAAATCCTTTCCTATATAAAAATCGTATGTGGGTATTTGGTTTGTTCAGTCTTATGACTGCTGAAATTTTATATTAATCTGACTCAGTTATCTTCAGTTTAATGGTAAAACCTTAAGAAGATATAAATCACACATTCTAAACTAACTCTATCTATTTTAACCATTACACCGGTTTTGTCAAATCTTCTTTTTCAAAAATAAAACTCAAAAAAAATACCTCCAGCCATTTACAGCCAAAGGTATTTCTTTCACCTATACTTAAAAGCCTTATAGAATGCCGTACCTGACTCCCCTATCGTTATAGCAATAACTAATATAGTCAGCCCTGTTATTAGTCTATTAAAAGAGAAAGGCACAAATTGTTCAAATTCCACAATAATCTCATTATTCCAGATGCTCATGGAATTTATGATAGTAATGAATACTACTGCCGAAATAATATTTAAAATGGTTGTGACAATAGCCAAACTCACTGTCCACCTGCCCTTAATGATTTTGATTACCTCAATCGCTATATTTATCATAAATACTAGAACGATGAGTAATAGATAGTTATTGAGAGACTCTGCATTAAATAAAGGAACAAAAGTGACATCACTGCCTAGATTATAGTAAATGCCAATTCTATCTGAGAGCAGTACAAACAGTACAAGAAAAACAGTTGTAAAGATAATTGAAAATACTGATTCTCCTTTTGATATGTCGGCTTTTTTCTCAGGTGGTTCCGGAAGTTCAGATGGATCCCATTCGTCATTGCTTGTTTCCGGTCCAATTGACACGTCATAGTACTCCAGCACCGCAAAAACAAGTGTGACCCAAGCTGCCCCTTGAAGAGAGGCAGAAAATAGCGTGAACAGATAGTCTACTATCACATCGAGTGCCCCATCAGAAGAGGTTAATGCTCTTATGCCTACTGAGATTGATATCCCAATTAAAATAGACAACAGTACAATTTTTAAGAAGAAAATGTAGTAAGCAAAATAGCCTGGCCCGATAATATAGCGTTCTTTTCCTCTATATTTTGTGGCTAACTTTTTAGGGTTGCCAAGCTTTCTCAAAACAATCTTCATTTTTTCCTCTTCAGTCAACTGGTCATCACACTCAGCTATCATCTCGTAAATCAGTGCTTTTAAGTCCAGGGCCACTTCTTCTCTGTAACGTTCAGGGAGTTCTTTTGTAACGGCGTGAACTACATCGGCACTAAAGTACCGAGCTTCTGGGAACACCTTTAACTTGCCTGCTTAGCACGAATGCTCACAGGCAGCGGTTTAGGCTGTTTGACCAAGGCATGTCCCATGCCAATGGAAAG
>NZ_BAAGPH010000105.1:0-3893 GCF_054784355.1 Alkalibacterium psychrotolerans
CCTGGAGTACGTGTCTTAGTCGACAACCTAATTGTACCATATGGGGGGGTTCCTTTTTTCTATGTTTTAAAAAAGTTGATTTATCAGGTGTTAAACACGACAAATAATTATGAAATTGGCTCAATTACAAACCAATCAGAAACTCACGAAAATAGTTAAAATAATTTTTGAGCAGGAAGATTTTGGTAGCTCATCTGTCAAAATTACCAACTTTATTCTTGGGAAGTGTTATTTAGCACAAGTGTACTATTAAATAGGGACTCACTTGTACTGAATGCGAGGTTTTGGTACAAGTCGCCAAAAAGATTCAATTTTACTTGTTCTGCAATTGTTTATACGGAACAAGCAGGCTGTTAATTTTAGAATCACTTGTACCTGTGAGCACTTAAAGAGTAGCAGCATTATTTTAATGAAATGTTGCAATTAACCAATTGTGTTATAGGATGTTGTTCAGTATAATTAGTGATGAGGAGTGATTGATATGTCAACAACTAAATTGCGCAGACAGGGAAGCTCCATCGTTGTGACTATACCTGCTTCGGAAGCAAAAGATTTGGACCTAAACACTGAATATATTGTGAAAACGGATGAACATGGAAATATCTCTTTGATTCCTAAGCTGGACAATCCATTCAAAAATGCTAAACCTGGTGAATATAATGAAGAGGATGTATGGGCAGATATGAAACCTGCTGGAAAAGAGGTATGGTAGATGTCAGCTGATAAGTATGTCCCACATAAAGGTGATATTATCTGGATTGATTTTGATCCTTCAGCTGCGAAAGAAATTCAGAAAAGAAGACCTGGATTAGTTGTCTCTTCATATCCGTTCAATCAAAGCACACAGTTTGCAGTCATCTGTCCCATTACGTCTACGAAGAAGAATTTGCCGACTCGGTTCAGCTTAAACAGTACGTCAAAGGTAGAGGGACAAGTACTCGTTTCTCAATTGAAATCACTAGACTATAACAAGAGAAACAGTGAGTTCATAGAAAAGGTATCCAGCAATGAATTAGAACAGATCGATCAACTCGTATCGTTTGTATTTGCTGATTAGTCTGCTCATCACTGTGTCGGCATTTATAGGGAAATCATCCGGTATGTGATACTCAATGAGTTAAGAAGGCAATTTAGCGGAGCACCTTTCATGAGTATCGAGCTTCCGATACTGGCTAAGAAAGTTAAGAAGTTCGTATAATTTTTAAGCGGTTTTGATGAATTTAAATACTTTATTACTAAAGATTAATAGAAATACGTTTAGCCTACCAACTATGGTGGGCTTTTTGACACGGTTAAATATTTGAAATGAGATTTTTTCGCCCGGATAAAAATTACTATATATTAACTTCTTAACTTGCCTTCTACACGTCAAACTGATATATTACTTAGTTAAATACACTTTAATAGTGTATCGGGGAGAAGTAACTAAGTTTAGAAGGGGAGAAATGGTATGACTAACGAGGAAATGATCTATAAAGCACCAACAGAAGTGAAAGACATTGAAGTGATCAATACATACGACTTGGAGGAAAAAGCGGGCAAGCTTCTTCCAAAAGGCGGGTTCGACTACATCGCTGGGGGAGCGGGAGACGAATACACGCTGAAGCAGAATATCGATGCCTTCAATCTGAAAAGGATTTTGCCGCGCGTTCTGGACGATGTCGAGCATCCGGAAACGACTACTGAGGTACTGGGTCACGAGCTACCGTCACCAATCATCATGGCACCAATCGCCGTACATGGATTGGCCCATGAAAGCAAGGAAGTCGGGACGGCCAAAGGTGTGTCAGACTACGGGACGATTTTGTCCATCAGTTCCTAAAAAAATTCAGCGGCATGAAACGAATAGGATGTGAACTATCTTATTCGTTTTTTTGTACACTATTTTAACAAAACTAAAACGCTCATAACAGATAGTGGAACACTTCTAACGTGCTTCTCTAGATAATGTGCTATACTTTTAGATATAATCAATAATTGAGTTGAGCAAAGGAGTGAATGACTTTGGGGAAAAAGATACTGGCTGGTTTAGCTATAGGGACGAGTTTGGTGCTCTCTGGCTGCGCAGAGCTTGAAGTTGTCCTTGACGAGGTGATCGAAGAGGAACTGACTGAAACCACCGATGAGATCAGGAACGAGACCATTGAAGAAGACGGCTATTACTCAACGCCTGAAGATGTGGCTATGTACATCCATACATATGACGAGCTGCCAAACAATTACTTGACGAAAGAAGAAGCGCGCGAACTGGGCTGGGAAGCCAGTGAAGGGAACCTGTGGGAAGTGACCGACGAGATGCTGATTGGCGGCGATTATTTTGGGAACCGTGAAGGACTGCTTCCGGAAGAAGACGGCCGCGATTACTTTGAAGCTGACGTCAACTACGAAGGCGGCTACCGCGGCGCCGAACGGCTGGTCTATTCCAACGACGGACTGATTTACTATACCGACGATCATTACGACAGTTTCCAGCAGCTTTACGGGGAGGACGAGTAGATGAGGACAGTAAAACTAGACGGCGAACGCATGACGACTAAAGAAACCGCGCACCGCTACATCAAAGAACAGCTCGACATCCCGAGCTATTTCGGCCATAACCTCGACGCCTTGTACGACGCCTTGAGTGTCTACGACAAGGACCTCTCGATCATGCTCATCAACAAACCCGAACTCATGGAACACTTGGGACCCTACGGCGAACGACTGGTTCAGACCTTCTGGGACGTCGAGAAAGTGAACAGGAATATTGGGTTTAAGGTGATCTGATAGTCTTACAATTAAACACATGGAAAAGGAGCCGAAAACATCAATGTTTTCGGCTCCTTTTGACTATTTCTATGAGTAAGTTTTTATTGCTGTGCTCCCATTCCACCATCAATACGGTATTGTGAACCGGTAATGAATCGACTTTCTTTAGATCCCAGGAAAATGACAAGGTTGGCAATGTCTTCAGCTTCCGCATATTCACCAAACGGAATAGTCGCTTCCAGCTGATTTTTAATATTCTCTGCATCTTCATCAGCGAGGCCTTTTTCCACTTCATCCATCATAGAGGTGCCGACTGGCGAAGGGTGAATTGAATTGATTCTAATTTTGTGTTCAGCATTTTCGAGTGCAGCCGTTTTTGTCAGCCCGACGACGGCATGTTTAGAGGTAGAGTAAGGTGACAATCCTGGTGACCCTCGCAGCCCGTCGACTGAGGATGTATTTATGATGCTGCCACCGTTTTGCTCACGCATCACTGGAATAACGTGCTTCATTCCTAGGAAGACACCGCCAGCATTGATGTTCAAGACCCTTTGGAAGTTCTCATAAGTCTGTTTATGAACGAAATTAACATCACCGATGATCCCGGCATTGTTGAAGAACACATCGATGGTTCCAAATTTATCTGTTGTTTCATTGACGTATGTTTTAACATCTTCTTCATCAGATACATCGGCAGTGATTGTGTGCACACGATCATTTCCGTTTAATCCGCTTTTCGTTTCTTCAAGGGCGTCTGAATCAATATCTACTAATACAACATTAGCACCCTCGTCCAGCGCTTTCTGAGTGGTCACTTTACCAATACCGCCGCTACCACCGGTGATCAGAACTGTTTTACTATCAAGGCGTTTCATCAAATCTCCTCCTATTAAAATATAGTACATTTACATCATAACAGGGTAAAATTAGAGCTTCAAACAAAACGCTTATAAAAAGTAAGTGAAAGGTCAGTCGTGTTATTGAAAAGATTTTATTGATTGAGAAGAAATTTTTCGTTTGTAAATTTCAAGTTTAAGTTAGCCACTTGTTAAAAATAATTTTCATGTGAAATTTAGCGTTCATTTTCCTTGTAGAGATGGCTTGATAATGAGCTGAGGCATGATAGTTTTTTTGACAAGCTGGCC
>NZ_BAAGPH010000106.1:0-4182 GCF_054784355.1 Alkalibacterium psychrotolerans
CGAGTGGAGAATATTCTTTTCCATATCTATATTTTACCCCATCTATATTTTACCCCATCTATTCTTAAAGATAAAACGTTAACCAACTGTGTCATACCAGCCTTTATTTTATAATCCCTTATACTATCAAAAAAGAACCCCTTCGAAAGGAGTTCTTTTCTAACATCATTATTTTGTTCGATAGGACCTGTCATAAACTGAGCCTAGGTTATTTAAATGTCGTAATTTCTTCTGCCTGAAGACGGACCGTTTCTTCTCCCGGTTCCAGCCCCTTACCAATAGCCAAAATTAATACAGGCACGTAGCGCTCTTTATCCAGCCCCACGCTCTCAGCCAATTGGCCATAATCGAAGCCGCCAATAGGATTCGTATCATAGCCGTGACTTCTGGCAACCAGCATGAACTGCATCGCCGCTAGATTAGAATCCAGTCGCACAACCTTTTTCATTTTTTCTTTTGGAAAGCTTTTATACTCAGGAATAATTTCCCCCAGCTGCTCTTCCTTTTCTTCTTCCGACATCTTTCCTTCTTCTACTGCTTTAGCATATATCTGTTCTCCGTATTCATAACACTTTAAATCGCCAAAAATCAGAACCATCGCAGCTGACGTATCGCTTTGTTTTTTATTCCAGCGCATTAAAGGTCTTAGTTTAGCTTTCCCTTCTTCACTATCCACCACTACAAAGCGCCAAGGCTGCAGGTTGACTGAAGACGGGGCACGCGTCGCTTTTTGTATCATTTCCAGCATTTCTTCATGAGGTATTTTTACGCTTGGATCAAATTCCCTGACCGAGCGTCGGTTGAGTAGGATATCGTCAAAATCATTTGTTCTTGCCATGAGATGCCCTCTTTTCGTTTGAATGAGTATGTAAACAACTAGCCCTCCACTTAAAATCGATGTTAACTTGCATAATTACGCTGATTCTAAGTAGAGGGCCAATACTGCCTATTAATTTAAGTTATCTAAATGGAATTCTAAATGTTCTTCAATAAAGGTCGCAATCGTATAGTAGCTGTGATCGTGCCCTTTTTGCATACGCAGGGTCACCGGATAGGCGGCTTCCTCTGCAGCTTTTACAAAGCGTTCAGGTTCCAGCTCTTTTTTATAGAAGCCATCCGCATCCCCTTGGTCAATCAGAATCGGACGCTGTTTGCCTGTGTATTCTTTGAGCAGTTCCAGAGCATCCCACTCCTTCCATGTTGTCTTGTCTTTACCCAAGTAGTTCGTGAAGGCTTTAATGCCCCACGGAACCTGACTGGGATTCACGATTGGCGCAAAGGCTGTAATCGACTGGAAACGCTCTGGATTTTTAAGCCCCAGTACCAGTGCACCGTGGCCACCCATCGAATGACCCGACAAGAATTCAGGTCCTTCCAGATTAAAGTTTTCTCTCACTATAGCAGTCAGTTCCTCTAGAACGTAGTCCGCCATCTGGTAGTTGACTGACCAGGGTCCTTCAGTGGCATTCAGATAAAAGCCGGCACCCTGACCCAAATCATAGTCATCTGAGTCTGCTATTGCTTCACCTCTGGGGCTCGTGTCCGGAACGACCATGGCGACACCCAGCCGTGATGCCGCTCTTTGTGCACCAGCTTTGTGAGTAAAGTTATCGTCATTACATGTCAGACCAGACAGCCACCACAAAACGGGTGGGTTGGGAAAGGCCTCTTTGTTCGGCAGAAACAGGCTAAAGGTCATGCTGCTGTTTAATAGATTAGAATGGTGGCGGTACTTATACTGCATGCCACCAAACACCTTATGTTCTTCCAGTTTTTCCAGTTCAGTCACACAAGTTCCTCCTTCAGTTAGTCTGAGTAGTTATTAATAAGTTAAAACGGTTCGAATCGACTCGCCTTTATGCAGCAGTTCAAAGGCGTCATTGATTTCTTCAAATGACAGGTTATGGGTAATAAAGGAATCCAGGTCGATTTCTCCATCCATATAGTTCAAGACCATACCCGGCAGTTCCGTTTTCCCTTTCACTCCACCAAAAGCTGACCCGCGCCAGACGCGACCGGTTACCAGCTGGAACGGACGGGTACTGATTTCCTTACCTGCACCGGCTACACCAAGGATAATACTTTCGCCCCAACCTTTATGGCAGCACTCCAAAGCGGAACGCATAACATCAACGTTTCCGATACACTCAAAGCTATAGTCCACTCCGCCGTCTGTCATGTCAACGATGACTTCCTGAATCGGACGGTCATGGTCATTAGGATTGACGAATTCGGTCGCCCCCATTTTTTCAGCTAGTGGCCATTTATCAGGGATGATATCGATAGCGATGATACGCTTCGCTTTCGCCTTGACCAGGCCTTGAATGGCAGCCAGACCAATGGCCCCAAGTCCAAATACAGCAGCGACTGCGTCTTCTTCAACCTTTGCCGTGTTCTTGACGGCACCCATACCGGTCGTCACGCCGCATCCAAGCAGGCAGACCTTTTCCAGAGGTGCACTCTCATCAACTTTGACAAGATTAACGTTATTGACCACGGTATATTCACTGAAGGTGCTGGTTCCCATATAGTGATAGATGGGTTCACCATTATAGGAAAAACGAGTGGTCCCGTCTTTCATCAACCCTTTTCCTTGGGTCTCACGGACTGAACTGCATAAATTGGTTTTACCCGACAGACAGAACTTGCACTCGCCACATTCTGCAGTGTATAAAGGAATCACGTGGTCCCCCGGCTTGAAGTCTGTGACGCCTTCTCCCACAGACTCAACGATTCCGCCACCTTCATGTCCTAATACTGCTGGGAAAACCCCTTCCGGATCTTCACCGGACAGAGTAAAGGCATCGGTATGGCAAACAGAGGTGTTGATAATTTTAACGCGCACCTCGTTCGCTTTCGGTTCTGCGACATCAATTTCAACGATTTCTAACGGCTGATTAGGCCCAAATGCTACGGCTGCTTTACTTTTCATTACTATTCCTACTTTCTTGTATGCTGTTTATCGTCACTATTTCCAGTATACAAGAAAAGGTTTTAGAATGCTCTTGGGATGCTTGCAGACTGTGACTTACAAAAAAAGTAGTATACTGAAGACTTTCAGAGTTTTTATCCTGTGTATTTAGTTAGTAAAAGAGTACTTTTTTTAAATAATTCCTTTACTTAATTCTTCTTTCTACATTCAAGACTTAATAAACACATATTCACTCTCAGTTGAATGATCATCACTAAACGAAAACTCTAAGTGATTGAAGTCTTTAATCTTCTCCGGTGTCTGAATCTGGTTTTCAGCCATAAAGCGAACCATTTCTCCTCTTGCCATCTTGACCATCGTTCCCTTTTCTTTCACTTTACCGTCTATCAGTTCGCCGAATTTGCAGCGGATGATTTGTGCCTGGTCATTGTATTTAGTGATGGTTTTGCTGTATTCTTCTGAAGCCAAGTTGATGATTGTATCTGTCTCGTCCAGAAGCTGCTTAGCCAGCTGGTCATCCCAGAAGGCGTACACTGATGGATAGCTGTCATGCTTCAGTTTAGCCTGCATCTCCAGACGGTAAGGAGTCACACCATCAAAAGGCTTGAGGACACCATAAAAGCCCGAGAGAATTCTTAAATGCTTCTCTAAATAATTGTACTGCTCTGTCTCCAAGACATTAGGCGCCATGTACTGGTACTGAATGCCTTCATAAGCAAGAATTGCCGGAGTCAGATTTTTCCGAACATCCATCTCCTGAATGCGTTCATAGTTTAACGTGGCAATCTTGTCGCTGGCTTTCCATATTTTTTTCAGTTCATCGTATGTTAAGGATTTTAAGTGGTTTAATAATTCCTCTGTTTTATTTATAAATTTGGGCAACTGGTTGTGGGTAAAACTGTCATTGTCTACCGTCATCTTCTTGGCCGGTGAAATAATAATTCGCATAAAAAACGCCCTTCTCTTAGTTAGTCTAGATAAGTATAGCAAGCAGAAGCGTTTCTTTCAAAGTGGAATTGTTATCATCGAGCTAAATGAAGGTAGACGACGTTCGTTTGTCTTTCATCTGCTACGTGCTCGCTCCACTAGCACCATGACAGAAAGCTGATGTTCAGTTCCTTTCATCGAGTAGGAGACTAGTCATTAATTGACTAGTCGACCTCTCACACCACCGTACGTACGGTTCTCGTATACGGCGGTTCAATAACTTGAATATCTCTAACGTTCATACAGTAGTATTAAATCTTTTA
>NZ_BAAGPH010000107.1:0-4217 GCF_054784355.1 Alkalibacterium psychrotolerans
ACTATCCGAAGACATAAACCGAACGTATTTTCGAATACGTGACGGTTTAGTTCAGTGAACCCTTTTTTATGAAATTAGGTTGTCTATTTATAATCTATTCTCTTGACTTACCACCATAATGCTTAATATTTACTTAATTATACTTTAGTTTATCAAATTAAGCCAGATAATGACCAATTAAGAACATGTTCCTTGAGTATTGCGGACAGATTTAACCACCGGAACGGAGTTTAGAGCCAGCGAGTGCGGGAAAGTGAACCACTAAATGCGGAGAAAAAAGCCACTGCCATTACGATGTTAGTTGCCAATCTATTTTATTGATTTAAATAGTAGTTATGAGTCTTTTTTGAGCCCTATCTTTTAGACTTCAAGCTATGTCTTTCCCTCATTGACATCTCGCCATCTATTAAAATACTATTTGAATCATGGACAATACGGTCGAGAATTGCGTCAGCTACGAGCGCTTGTCCTAATTTTTCATGCCATCCCACCAGAGTGGTTTGTGACCAATAGATAGTAGACGATGTCTTCAACCGGAATTTGATTATCTCAAACAATGTTAAGGTATACTTACTTATTTTTCTTAATCAACTGGCGGAAACATCCGTCTGCTTCATTTCTTGCTAAAATGAATTCATCTAATAATTCGGGTAATCGAATATATTTTATTTTATAGTGTTGTCGACAGGCTTGAATGCCTGAGGCATTAGACAACCCTGTTTTTCTGTTGCCGGATGCTCCCATTAGTATGATGTTTAAATGCTTTTCAATGTAATTATTAGTAGCCAATTCCAAAATAAGATGTTTATCTAGATGACGATCGGAATAATACTCAATGTCTTCAATAGCTGCCGATTGTTCACTAAATTGGGCTTGATTAATCACTTGCTGTAATGTCTTGTAACTGTTAAACTATTATCTTGCAAAACATACCTGTAATGTATTTCGGAGAAGGAAGATCTTATTCATATCTAGCTTTAACGGTGCCTATAGTTTAAGCTACTTGTACGCTCATGTTAGTGTCTCAGCGAGTCTTTTAACAAATATAGATATTTTAAATCATTTTATTGACATAGTAGAGGAAAATTCAATAAGTGACAATGGTGCATTGAATGCTTTTAAAGTAGTCTTTGCAGTTATACACAAAGATAAAGCAAAAAATGCGTATAATATGTTTTCACTTTTTACAATGGTAAATTTAGTGCAGATAGCTAATCAGTTAAATAGAATGCAAATTCCTTCTTCACTAAAAAAAATAATGTCATTCAGTTAGTAGTAAACTAGAAAAACGACCACACAAAGCAGGACCACCAATTATTAGCAGTCCTGTTATAATTATAATCACCCTTCATCAACAGTCTAGTTCTCGTCATTTAACTCTTCCGGTGGAAGTTCATCAAGTAGCGGATCGCCTTCTTTCAGCATGTCTTTGACTATCCAGCGTCCCTGAAGGTAACTTTGAGTCATCAGCCAGGTTGACAGAAGAGGAAGCGGCTGCGAAAAATGGTTGCTTACCGTACAGCGGGTCACAACGTTTGGCCGGGCACTACATTCTTTCTGATGATGCATGAGGGTCAACCATTCAGTCGTCAAGCGTTGCTGGGAATCAGATAAAATTTTGGTTTGCCGAATCAAACGACTCACTGATTTATGGGAAATATTGAGTATCAGTTCGTGTTTGCCATCGATATTGAAATACGTTGCCTTAAGATGAGGCGTAATTGCCTGCACATGATGTAGACCAATCCAGCTGACGGATTTCTTGCTGGCTCCGTTTAACGGTATGAAACTAAGAGTACCATAGACGAAAGGACACTGGCTGAAGATTCCTACTGACTTACCCAGTTGCATCGTTGTTTTATAGTCTATACCTATGTATTTCATGTAGCGGGTAATGATTTGAGTCGTGGTCTCTTCAGACTTAAATACAGTCCCGTTAATTTGGAAGACCAAAGTATTGTAAGGCGTGCTGGTAATTTTGGGCAAGTCGCAGACGTAAAACGAGTCATCATCCAGCAGCAAGTAAGTCTGAATAAGTGCAACGTCCAAAAAGTCGATAATATTGTCTTCTTTAATCGTGAGTACCCTCGAATCTAGTTCCATTTGTTCAGGTACCAGTGAATAAGGTCGGGTCTTTTGCACTTCTGAACATCTTACAAAGGCATCGAAACGGTCCATTATCTCGTCCCTGTATTCTTTGTCATAATCCAATATACATTCCTCCAGCAGAGTAGCAGAATAAATGATAACGATTTCACAAATAATTATAATATATATTTTAATCATGTGAACATTATGAGAGAAATATTATATTGGTTATATCTCCTATCCTAAAAAAGAATTGAGTTAGTACATACTGGAAGTACATTTTATTGAAGTTTTTCGCAACGAGAATAATAATGGCTCCTACACATAATCTTACTAATGACTGGAAACCTGACAAGTGAAGCATGACTAAGGACTCACTTGTAAAGATTCCTGCTCTTATTTCATCTGGAGGCTAAGCATGGTACACTTAACTGAAAAAATAAGCGTTCTAAGTCTAAAAAGCTGAGGGGATAGAAATGGCAAACACTCAAAAAGATATTAAACCAGTACGACTAAGGTTGGAACTAATCAGTGACTATTTATCCAGTGACGAAAAGGTGATGCTGAAACGATACGGCGAGTCCAGTTCTGGCGATCGCATCACAAGAGAGGTGCTGATCCCTTCTGACATGACCCTGCATGCGCTGCACTATGTGATGCAGAAACTGTTCGGCTGGCAGAATTCACATTTAAGACAGTTTAATTTACCGGAAGACGTCTATACGGAGCTGACTCAGGGGACAGTCAAAGGTTGGTCAGATTTGGTCGGGGTACTGTTTCAACCACCATATGAAGCTGAGCATGATTTGTTCTGGGATGATGATTATGAATCCGGGAATTTCAATGCCTGGCTGCGAAAGAAATATACAGGCCCATACCTTTACGGGGGTTATTTTGAACAAGGTGATGTGGCAAGAGCAGATGTTGATGAGCTATTGGATCGGTTTGAAGAACTGGAGATAAAGGAACCTTTCTCCGACTATCTAAAGCGTAAACAGACAGATCCGGCTGCTGAACCAAAAGTGTTAGGCAATAAAGCGTTGGTCGATATGACCTTAGACGAAATGAATGCGGCCATTGCTATGGAAAGCGGGACAGAAAGTTTAATGGAAAGTCTACTGATTACAGACGTGCTAGGCTATACTGACGAAGAGATAGGCAGTTCCGGCTTCCCAGTGACACAGGTGTTGTATTACGAGTATGACTACGGTGACAGCTGGATTGTTAAAGTGACCAAGCTGGAAAGTTGTGAAGATCTAGTGGCTGATCATTCCGTCACGCAAGAAGAAGTAGATGCAGCTAGAGAGGTTGTGCTGACTAAGCATAAGCCTGTCTGTCTTTCGAAAGACGGTGTGGACGTCATGGACGACGTTGGTGGCTTGAGCGGTTTTGCGAACTTCTTAAAAGCAATCAATGAATCAGAAGACAATCAAGAAGCGGCGGACTTAAAGCGCTGGGCCAGAAATGTGGGCTGGAAGCAGAAGAAGGTAGCGCCTAATAAAATGTTATAAGCTGAAAAGACTAAGCAAAAAGCAGCGTGTATATTGCGTAAGCGATGAATAGTTAGGAACCTCTGAGTCTTGACTGCCTCCCGTTAAACTTGAGATACCATAAGTTTAACGGGAGGTTTTAATATAAAAAAGAATACTCGAGGTACAACATCTGATTCAGGAGAATATAGATCAATTCAAAATTTTATTGGACCTACTGAAAAAATAGAAGATGCTGTATATATTCCGGTTGGTGCCCAGGAAATTGGGGACTACATGACTAATCTGGAATATTATATTAATTCTGAAAAACACCACTCTTTTGAAAAAGATTTTAATGACGACTATGAAGTTTTACTTGATGAGACTTCCGATTATATCTTGTACGATAATTATTACTATGAAAATTTGATACATTAAAAATATAATAATTAATTTTATTTATATAAATATTGTGATTTGTTTCTATATAAGGTGTCGAAATGTAGTATAATTGGGTAAAATCAAATAAATGAACCAATTTCATAACTAACTTTTTAAAAAAGGAAACACTCGTCTAATTTCAAAATGACTATTTTTTAAAAATTACACGGCTATTTCTTTTCTGTTCTTTCTCTCAGCTAACCGTTGGTTTGCATA
>NZ_BAAGPH010000108.1:0-4249 GCF_054784355.1 Alkalibacterium psychrotolerans
TCAGCAATCCAAGAAGAAGGATTCAAATCTTTAGACGAAGGCCAAGCAGTTAACTTTGACACTGAAGAAGGCGCACGCGGACTTCAAGCAGCAAACGTAACTAAGGCTTAATTAACTTAAACCTAAATGATAAAGACAGAATCGAGCGTAACCTCTCGTTTCTGTCTTTTTTGTTTATGCTGTTTTTTCGAAGTTTTAAAGCTACTAAAATAACGAGTCGTGGTAAACTGTGTAAAAGAATGTCAAAGGATCCGTTCACAGTCGTTCTGTTTATGATAAGTGATGAAAGGAAGGTCACTATGAAAAATATTGTTCCAAATTTCTGGTTTGATAAAGAAGCTGAAGAAGCAGTTGATTTTTATTTGAGCTTATTCGAACATTCCAGGGTTACAAGTAAACAAGTTCTTGAAGGCACTCCATCTGGCACGACAACCGTAATCAATTTCGAACTAGATAATCAACCATTTACAGCGTTTAATGCTGGACCTCTTTTTGAATTTAATTCATCCATATCGCTAATGGTGCTTTGTTCAACAAAAAAAGAGGTGACTGCATTATGGCAATCTCTGGTACAGGGGGGCGAAATACTCATGAAACTAGATGCCTATCCCTTTAGCGACTACTACGGATGGCTACAAGATCGTTATGGATTGAACTGGCAAATTATTTATACAGAAGCGCCCATTGCACAGAAAATTATTCCTCATCTGCTTTTTTCAAATGGTCAAGCAGGCCAGGCTGAAGATGCAATAAAATATTATACGGAACTTTTTCCTCAATCAGCAGTTAATGTACTGCAATATTATGAATCAGGAAGTAGTGAAAACACTAAAGCAAAAGTAATGTTCTCTCAGTTCGAATTGGCGGGCATGCAGTTTATTGCTATGGATAATCCCATGAAGGAAGATTTCACCTTCAACGAAGCTATCTCGTTAATGGTTGTCTGTGAGAATCAGGATGAAATCGATTATTATTGGGAGAAACTTTCAGCTGTACCTGAAGCTGAACAATGTGGGTGGCTCAAAGACGCATATGGCGTATCCTGGCAGATTGTTCATGAGAATATGGATGGACTGTTATCTAGTGGGTCACAAAGACAAATTAACAACGTTACTCAAGCTTTTCTCAATATGAAAAAGCTGGATAGTAAAGAACTTCAAAGAGTATGGCAGGAAGCTGAATGAGAGGATTGTTTGGGAAAGGAGTAGCAAGTATGCAAGTTGTTTCTGTAAGAGAATAACCAGTATTAACTAAGCAAATCATCGATTACTTTCAGGATAAATGGGCAACTCCAGATAGCAGCAAAGTATACGAGGACTGTATTAATAATAGTATTTCTACGACAAGCCCCCTCCCTCATTGGTACGTATTAATGGAGGAGAAAAAATTATCGGCTGTGCAGGTTTAATTACGAATGATTTTATTAGTCGTATGGATCTCTACCCGTGGTTGTGTGCTGTCTATATTGAACCTGAGTACAGAGGCCACCACTATTTCAAACGATTGTTAGATAAGGCTGTTGAAGACACCAGAGTAGGTGGTTTTAATTATTTATATGTGAGTACAGATTTAGAGGGTTACTACGAACAATATGGCTTTACCTTTTTAGACGTCGGTTACCATCCTTGGGGAGAGTCTTCACGAATATATTTTTTGACAATCTAATTTATTTTATACTGCACTACGTATCCCATGTTGGAAGGGGGTACGTATTAGGTTGGAGCACCTCATCCCATTAATGTATCAGTTGGAGTTGTCCCGCTAACATCATGTTGCCTCATCCAATTAGTGTCCCAGTTATAGAAAGTCAAAGCACATATCAAATGTATGATTAATAGTGAAAAAATCATATTTATACATTGAAAAGCCTGCATGTTTTCTGGTTAGCGACAAAATAATTGTGTCTATCAATAAAATATGGTATTCTGACAGGCGACACAATTGGAGGGTATTATACATGATTAATAAATTTAAGTTTATATTCCTGTCGTTAATTGGTTTCGTCTTTTTTCTCGTGCCATTTACGATAGGCGGAGAAAGCCGTATTATGATTTCACACATCATATACTTAGTAACAGATAATATACTGGATGGTTTCATTACCTTCACAGCAATCAGTGCCTGGATAGTACTGGTAGGAACAATCGTTTTTCTGTTTTACGAGTCCAGCAGCAAATTTCTGAACCGGATTTTTAAAGCGTCACCTATCAATGTTGCGCTCAGAATACTAGGTTCCTTCTTATACTTGATGGTTATCTACAACTGGTTTGAAGGAAACACCTGGGCAGATATGATTCTTGATCCGGACACAGGTGGCTTGATGGCTGGCGGAACGGGCCTGCTGACTACACTGTACATTACGTTCTTCGTTGGTATTTTGGCACTGCCTCTGCTGACGCATTTTGGTATTGTCGAGTTTATCGGCATATTGATGGGACCAATGGTTGAAAAAGTATTTCGCGTACCCGGTTACTCGATGATTGACGCGATTGCTTCTTTTGTCGGAGACGGCACAATCGGAATAGTAGTGACCGACAGACAGTATCAGCGAGGTTACTATAACCAGAGGGAAGCCTACATCATTTCAACCAGTTTTTCCATAGTCGGTATTGCTTTTGCCGCTGCGGTAGCTGAAGAATTAGGATTCAGTGGTATTTTCCCTGTATTCTATGGATCAATTGTTATTGTCACTCTTATATTGGCCTTTATTACCGCACGACTGCCATTGAAGAAATTTGACACAACATATTACGAAGACAAGAAGCCTAAGTCTATGGATACACCTGAAGATGAAACAGTGATTGAGTATGCCTATGAATCAGCTGTTGAACAGGCTGAACAGACATCGGTAAAAGGAGCGTTTGTGGAAGCTCTGAAGAATGTCGTGAATATCTACGTCGGTTTTCTGCCAATTATCATGGCAGTCGGCACAGTGTCATTGATTATAGCGGAGTACACAGCCTTTTTCGATATTATCAGTGCACCGCTTGTACCTGTCTACGACTTCTTAGGCTACAGCAGTGAAATTGCAGCAGAAATGGCTCCTGCCTCTCTTGCCGGCTTCGCTGATATGTACCTCCCGGCGCTATTCATCAGTGGTGCTGAATCAGAATCAGCCCGTTTCTTTATAGGTGTCCTGGCATTTACGCAATTAGTATTCATGTCAGAAACCGGTATGATTCTGGTCAAGACAAAAATTGGCTTGAATTTCTGGGATGTCATTAAAGTATTTCTTTTCAGAACGGTATTATCCATTCCAATTCTTATTGTACTGGTAAATATTCTAGCTTCAATGGGCGTTATCGCACATTAATTAGTCAGAGCACTCCCTGTCAGATAAAGACAGAGAGTGCTCTTTTTATATGAAAAAAGAATGATTAAATAACAGCTGGCGTAATGGTAAATGCTTAGTGGGAATAAATAGTTTGCGCTATACTTACCATATACTGACTACTTGAAAGAGGGATGGTTATGAGAAAAAAACTCTTGGGTGCAGTTGCTGCCAGTTGGCTCCTTTTTGCGGCCAGAAACAATTATGCTGCTTTTATAAAAAGAAGAGAAAAAGTTAAATCCACATTCAAGACTGTTAACACACCATACGGAGACATTGCTTATCTGGATATTGGGGACAAGAGTAAGCCGGTTATTCTTTTCTCCGGAGGGGGAGGGGCAGGCATAGACTTGATTTATGCCTTTGACTGGCTACTTGAAAATGAGTACCGCGTCATTTCGATTAATCGGCCAGGCTATTATGGCTTGAAAATCAAGGAAGACGATTCCATCAGGCAGCATGCAGACATTTACCATGAAGTCATTAAAGCTCTTGATATAGAAGAGGTTTCGGTATTCGGCTTATCGATGGGCGGTTTATCGGCTCTTTATTATGCAGAGTCTTATCCCGTCACTTCTTTAGTCCTTTGGAGTGCAGTAACTGGACCCTATCAGCCGAATAAGGAAGCAACCGATTCAGCTGCAGGAAAACTGATGATGACAGATAATGGCAAAGATATTCTTTCCTGGCTGATGTTTAAAACCGCTCATGACTACCCCTCCTCGTATAATAAGTTTGTAGTTAAGAATTGTTCTTAACTTAGTTGATTGATTAACTGTTTGAAAGAATGGAGCGGGGCTGGGAAAAAACTCCCCTAAAATGAATACATCCCTCGACCGATTTTGAAAAAAAATGGTCGAGGGATGTTTCTTTTTTAAAGACAAAATGAGCCCCACCGGCTATAATTGAAGTACCAAC
>NZ_BAAGPH010000109.1:0-5027 GCF_054784355.1 Alkalibacterium psychrotolerans
TCATTTTTGTTTTATACTTATCCATGCGTAGATCCTTTGTATTGGTCTTGGATAAGTCATCCAAGTACTAGTATAAAGGATTTTTTAATGTCATGGAACAGTTTAATATTTTAATGCAACACTAGTGGAAATAAATAACATTATTTTTAAAGCAATGCTACCTGTTATAAGAAAGTGGAATGATTATAATTCAATTAGCGAAAGAGTGTCCGATATCAAACGTCGCTTGAAAATATCTTTAAGCAAAGCAAAGAGTGAATTAACTAATATTGTAAAAAATCTTTCATCCGGTGCGACTTTTGCAATGGTTGCAGGATTTGTATCTGTATTAACAGATGCTATTATTAATAGTTTTATAACTACTAGTAGAAGTTTTGGGAAAATATTAAATGATACTATTACCTCAATCATGAGAGCCTTTAAAATTATTTTCTCTAAAAATCCGACTATCAGTAAGAGAGAAAAATTAAAGGAAGGAATTAAAATTATTGGTGTAGGTGTAGCTGCATCACTAGGAGTCATTATATCACAGTCGATATCTGAGATAATAAAAGCAGATCCTCTAAACCCACTCAAGGCCTTTTCTGAAGAGATTGGATCTGGAGTAGGAATAATTATGACCGGTTTTTTAGTTTCTACGTTTATATACACTATAGAAAATTTTGGAGAAATCACCAATACTATAAGAAATAGTTTTTCATTAATGAAGTATGGGGTTACTACATCAGTAAAAGATATTGAAAATGAGTTTGCTTTGATATTGGACAAAGTTGATAATGTGTATAAAGAAATATTGGAAAGAATTTATAATGATTATCAAAAGTTAGATAAAATTCAAGAAATGATTGATGACTTTAGTCTCTTAGCCGAACTACAATTCAAAAATAGTATCGAATATGCTGAAGTATGGGATGTGCCTTCTGAAAAAATAATTAATAATTATGCAGAAATTGACAAATATTTTATAGATTAGGATGGTAGTAATGTTCAATAAAAAAAATAGAAAAGAAGCAGTTAATTCGCTTGAACGTAAAGTAGAAGAGTACAATAAAAGCACAAAAGAGCTTACTAAAAAATCAGAATCTTTATACTTGGTAAGACAGCAATTGAAATTAACTCTGTCAGATGTAGAATTTTTTATAAATTCTTTATCTAATAAACCTAAAACACTATCAGCAGAAGCTCAACAAATTAAATTTGACTTGAAAAACTATCAAGAGATGCTAAATGTTATGAATGAGGAAATAAAAAAATCTAATTTAACAGGAACAGGAAGTGTGGCAGCAGGTACAGTTGCAGGCATGGGGGTGGCAGCATTTGGACCTACTGTTGCAATGGGCATAGCCACAACATTTGGTACAGCCTCTACTGGTACAGCAATATCAGCATTGACTGGTGCTGCTGCTAGCAAAGCAGCTTTAGCTTGGCTGGGTGGTGGTGCATTAGTCGCTGGGGGCAAAGGTATTGCTGGAGGTACTGCACTTTTAGGATTAGCTGGACCAGTAGGTTGGGCTATAGGAGGTACTGCGCTAGTAGGAAGTGGCTTGTTAATGAACGGAAAGAATAAAAAAGTAATTGCTCAAGCAAATAAAGATCAACTCGAGTTAGATACCAAGAAAAAAGTTCATTATACTTATATAAATGAAATTAGAAAACTTACAATACTAACAGAAGATACTCAAGCAAACCTATTAGATAGACTTAGCGATGCTAAAGAAAACTATCCTAAGGATTATAAAAAAATGAATGAAAACCAAAAGTATGAATTAGGGGCATTAGTCAATATATCATTGGCTGCAATAGAGCAACTAAGTAAAACTGTTGGAACATAATCTGTCAATTACACTGATTCACTAACTAAGTAAACTTAACTATAATTAAATAGAAAGTAGATAGAAATAAATCCCCTAGATTATCCACTGGACATTAGTGATAACTTAGGGGATTTATTGTAGAGATTTATTATTTACGCTTCTTGCCTTTTTTCTTACGCTTCGCTTGTTTCTTTAAGTACTTCAGTCTAGCTTCTTTCTTCTTCTCGATGTCTTCATCTTTGAAAACAGAAGGGGAAGCAGCAGAAGTAGTTGGTTTTGACTGACTGCTTGATGAAGCCTGTTTTTTCGGTGCGTCTTTTTTAGGCTCGTCAGTTTTTACTGTAGAATCGTTTTCTACAGGTGCTGTTTCGGCTGGTACCCAAAGCTGCCCGTCAACATTGTAAGCTAAACCATGTTCAACAAGCTTCAAGATATTTTCCAGCTTGTCGTCAGACAAGTTGTCATCATAGATATTGACTGACTCATCAGTTTTCACTAATTCTTCAGAATAAAATGAATGTAAATCAGAATCTGATATCATCATTTCTTTTTGTGCGGACTCCATCCACTCGGTTAAGGCTTCAACGATTTCTGCCTTTTTCCAGCTTTTGGCAATGTCCAAATCATGACGCTCAATAAAGTGTGCCAATTGCTTTTTAGTGTAATTATCGTTAGCTGCCTCGATAGACTGTACCTCAGGCGCTTTTTTAATCTCCAACTCTTTGAGTGTCTCCATAGATTGCTTGTTCATATTAATTTTCTCCTTTTTTCCTGATTTATTAAGTTTACCATAAAATAGGGGTGTTATAACAGTATGATTAATTGATCGTACTTAAGTATAAAGATGCGAAGCTAATACATGAGACTATTTATAACGCGTATCTTATGTTGAAGTTGCTTGACTCATATTTAAAAAGGCTCTTATATGATATAATATAGTAAATACCCGTAGTTTTCTGATAGAGAGGTGAGTATTATGTTGCTTTATGTAAAACAAGATATTTTTGAAAGTCCAGCACAAGTTATTGTAAATACAGTAAATACAGTTGGGGTCATGGGGAAAGGAATCGCAAAGAAATATAAACAACTGTACCCTGAAATGTATGAACAATATCGCAAGTATTGTGAACAGGACCTTTTGGATATTGGGAAACTTTGGTTATACAAAGATGAGCATAAATGGATTCTTAACTTTCCTACAAAAAAACATTGGAGACAGCCCTCCAAAATTGAATATATTGAAAAAGGTTTAGAGAAGTTTGTCTCAACTTATGAAGATAAAGGCATTTATTCTATCTCTTTTCCCCAGCTAGGTACTGGAAATGGAGGTTTAGATTGGGAATCGGAAGTTAAACCACTGATTGAGAAATACTTAAAGAATCTTCCAATAGATGTTTTCATACACATTGTTGATGATTTAGAAACTAAAACGGAGCATAAAAATATTAAAGATACGAAGCAGTGGCTTCAAAAACAGCCTAGTGCACTAAGTGTTGATTTTGTATGGGAAGACTTAACTGAAGTAGTTAAGAACCTTGAGGGACAAGTATTTGACTGGACAGTGAAACTGCTAGTTGTTAATGAAACAAATGAAGAGTACTTTTCTATTAGAACGCCCGAAGACACTATTTATTTTTACAAAGAAGACTTTTTTGATTTATGGATAAAACTCAGAGATTATGGCTATTTATTTTCTCGAGATTTCCAAGGAAGTTATAGAATTAATGATAGGAACAATCTGATTTTACGTTTTTTAACTACTTTATCTTATATCGTACCCATACGTGCTATCAATAATGAAAAGAAGCAATTTATTGGTGTAACAATAAAAAAAGGCAACCTTCCTTGTAAAGAAAGCTTGTTATCTAAAGGAGAGCAGATGGAGCTGAAATTCGGATGACGATTACTTTTGAGAGCGTCTTAAATGATTTGAAATCAGGAAGAATACCTACGGGGATTCATTCCTCTAGTAGAAAAAGCTGGTTCAAGTATTGTTATCATTTTTCCCATGTTGAAAATATTGTTTCTATTTTATCAGATGGACGATTGCTTTCAAGAAATCTCGCTTTAAAAGAAGGAAAAATGAAAAATGATAATGCGAGCAAAAAAGTTATTAATCAGACCAATTCGGATTTCAAGGATTATGTTCGTTTATACTTCAGACCGAAATCCCCTACACAATTTCACAATGAAGGATTTAAAACAAAAGAACAGTTAGACTTAAGCGAACTGGATGCACAATGCCCGGTACCCGTTTTTCTCCTACTAGATATAGAAAAGTTGTTATCCCATCCTGCTTGTCGTTTTACAGAAACCAGTCTAGCTTCACATACTAATATTTCCTTGTATTCATCTCCAGAAGAATTCAACAAGTTGCCTTTTGATAAAATTTATCATGACAGTGCGCCAACGCCGGACGAAAAACGTCAGATAATAGGTCACCGTCATGCGGAAATTATTTATCCTAATTCTATAAATTTAGATGATTATTTAAAGAAAATAGTAGTTCGAACACCTGCAGAAAAGGATACTCTTTTAACGTTAATGGGTGATGATCTTCGAAATAAGTATGAAAGTTTTATTCAAATTGACACATCCAATATTATGTTTTTTAGTCGTTGGACTTATTTTCATACTGTCCGACTGTATCAAGATAAAGTTATGTTTGACTTGAGAGTAAGTCAAGAGAAAAATAAAAATGAACCTGTATCCTTCGATTTAAAAATTGAACTGATTGAAGATAATGGAATCAAAAGGCAGCATACTATAGAAAAATGGCAACCAAATCAGATTTTAAAGTTTGCTGAGTCCAGAAAAGCATATAATCTTACACTTAGTTTTGATAACCATTTAATGTATAGTGGTCGTTTTGAAGATGATGAAGAGTTGCCTTACTAATAAACTTCTAAAATAGTTACCGATTTAAAATGGTGCCGTCAGATAAATAAGCTGAGGTGCCATTTTTTTATGCCAAGTTTAACACATGTTCGTTTTAATGAATTCTTGTAAGGAATAAATCGTTGTTGAAAAAAACAACAGCTTTATTTATTCTTAACTAGATGTATCACTTGCATTTAACGATAAAATCCATATAATTGTGTAAAAGCAAAAAGGCCATGTAAGGTCCTTTTACGGTACAATGTTTTTAACCACAAAAACATACCCAGGAGGACTTTACATGACCCAAGTACATTTTACACTGGAAACAGAAGA
>NZ_BAAGPH010000110.1:0-5436 GCF_054784355.1 Alkalibacterium psychrotolerans
TCCAGTCAATGGATTTAAATCAGTCATCACGTTAATTTTTTGAATCAATCGTCTACAAGGGAGAAGTATGCCTTCAAACAAACAAGAGAATCGTAAGAAGGTTCATTTAGTTAAAATCTACTTCGAGGAGAACGCACTATTTTGTAGAAAAATTCCCAATTTTTCCAAGAACGATTAATTTATTCAAGAAACCAGCTTAAATTATAGAGCTATGAATTATTCAGGATATAGTTTATTGAAAGTTATGTTATTAAGCTATGGTTCCTTAAATGTTCACAAACAGAATGTTAATTTTGTATTTTTTATTAGTCAAGATAGGAGGTTTTCTTATGGTAGGTTTGAAAGATGTTGCTACAAAAGCCAATGTATCAATGATGACTGTATCTAATGTACTAAACGGTAAAAGCAACGTTAGTGATTCAACAAAAGAAAAGGTATTAAAAGTATGTAAAGATTTAAATTATGTGCCTAATTATTTAGGAAAAGGTTTGAAGAATGGAGGAACAAACGTAATAGTCTTTAACTTCAGTGATTTTGAGAGAAGTTTCTATTTAAGAATTATTCAAGGTATTAATGAGTATCTGAACGATAATGGCTATAACTTTATCATTTGCACAAACGAAACAAGTGAAATTTTTATGAGATCATCTATATCAAGAGGAGCTATTTCATTAGATAGTAAAATGTCTGATGATTATTTAACAAAAATTGCCTCTGATAACTATCCTATAGTTTTAATGGACAGAATATTAAGTTCTTCTATGACTAAAAGTGTATTAGCAGAAAATTTTTTAGCATCATATATGTTAACTGAAAAATTAATTAATAATGGATATGAGAAATTTGCTTATATAAAAGGATTAAACACATTAGACACTCAGGAAAGGTTTGAGGGCTTTAAGAAAGCTCTTCAAGATTATGATATAGAACTTAACGAAAATAATATATATACAGGCGATTTTACTAAAAAAAGTGGTTATGAGGTAGGTGAAAAGATAATAAGCTTTTGCAATGTTGATGCAATTCTCTCTGCGAATGACAACATGGCATTGGGTGTATTAAAGGCAGCGGAGGAAAATTCTATTAAAGTACCTGAAGATATAGGGATTGTGGGATTTGACAATACAGAGATCGCTAGATCTAAAGGGCTTACTTCAGTGTCAATTCCAAGATATCATAGTGGGGTTGAAGCTGCAAAACTATTGATAAAAATGATTGATGGTGTTGAAGACAAAACTGAAGTTATAAGAATTGAGACTAAGATTAATTGGAGAAAGACCACTAAAGTTCTTGACTTTGATTAAGGAAAGCGTTAACATTAATTTAACGTTAAACATGGAGGTCGAGATTGTGTTATATTTTTTGTAATTTATGTTTAACGTTAAATATAAAAGTTGGAGGAATTTATAATGAAAAAAATTGTTTTTGTTTCTTTATCTTTACTTACGTTGGCAGCCTGTAATAATACTCAAGAAGAATCAGATACTAGTAATGGTACAAATGATTCAGCTGAACCCATTGAAGTTGTTTGGTCTCACGGGAGCGACTCTACAGGTACTTATGCTAGGTTGGTAGAAGCATTTAATGAATCTCAGTCTGAAGTTATTGTAACAGAGATTGAACAGCCCTCTGGAAGTGACGGACAGCATGATGACTTGGTTATTAAAATGAATGCGAGTGACACTACTGTTGATATTTTCAACATGGATATAGTCTGGCCTCCAGAATTTGGAAGTGCTGGCTGGGCAGAACCACTAAATGAATATTTTACAGATGAAGAAATTGAAGAATTTTTACCTGGACCTATAGAAGGTAATACATGGGATGACCAGTTATATTCAATGCCCTTATTTACAGATGCAGGTGTCTTATTTTATAGAACTGATATTTTAGAAGAAAATAATCTAGAAGCTCCATCGACGTTTGAAGAGTTCTATACAATGGCTGAGGAGCTATCTGGAGAAGAAACTACTTATGGATTTGTATTCCAAGGTAACCAGTATGAAGGATTAGTAACAAATGCTTTAGAATATATGTGGGGTAATGGTGGTACTGTTTTAAATGACGCTGGAGAAGTAGAAATAAATTCAGAAAATAATATCGAGGCTTTAGAATTTCTAATAGATATAACTGAAGCGGATTTTACACCTTCTGGAGTCACAACATATCAAGAAGATGACGGTAGAACAATGTTTGTTGAAGGGGATTCCGTCTTTCTTAGGAACTGGCCCTTTGTTTGGGCATTGTCACAAGAAGATGATTCACCTGTAAAAGATAATGTAGGTATGGCACCAATGCCGGTAGGTCCTAGTGGTGATGAGCCAGCGGCTACATTAGGAGGTTGGAATTTAGGGATAAATACCCATATTGATGATGAGAAGAAGGATGCTTCTGCAGAATTCTTGAGGTTTGTCGCTTCTGATGAAGGGCAAAGAATTATAGCAGATACCGGAAGACTCCCTGTTATTGATAGCGTTTACCAAGATGAAGATATTTTAAATGATTATCCTCATTTTGAACAGTTATACGATGTGTTAATTAATGCTAAACCACGACCAGTATCACCGGTTTACCCTAGGATCTCAGATATTATGCAAATAGAAATTCACAGAGCAATTACAGGAGACATCTCAGCACGAGAAGCTGTAGAAACAATGCAAGAAAGAATTGAAGATTTAATCAATTAAATATAAGTTTTATAAGGGCTACTATAAGTAGCCCTTTCTAATAAGGAGAGTTAATATGGCTGCAAATAGTAAAATGGGTAATAGTAAAGAAAAATCGGAAAGCTTTTTTGACAAATATCTAGCCTATATATTGATAATACCAGCTTTAAGCTTCTTAGCTATATTTGCTGTTTATCCTATATTAGATGCTGTTTGGCTTAGTATGCATGAGTACATGCTGAATATGCCTGCATTGGGTCAGCAATTTATAGGATTAGATAATTATATAAATATTTTTCAAGATGATCGTTTCTACAGTGCTCTGTATAACACAGTTTACTTTACAGTATTTTCAGTATCTCTAGAGTTGATATTTGGCTTAACTATTGCTTTGTTGATTAATAGAGCTTTTGTAGGACGTGGATTAGTAAGAGCAACAACATTAATACCTTGGGCTATTCCTACTGTAGTTGCTGGTATGATGTGGAGATTTATGTATAACGATCAGATAGGTATAGTGAACGATATACTAGTTAGGCTCGGAATAATGGATCAATATGTTTCATTTCTAGGTAGCAGAGCAAGTGCATTATGGGCCGTTATAATTGCTGATGTTTGGAAAACTACACCTTTTATGGCATTATTACTAATTGCAGGTTTACAAGTAATTCCAGATGAATTGTACGAACAGGCCAAAATTGATGGTGCTAATACATGGCAACGATTTTACAAAATAACCATGCCACTACTCAAACCTGCATTATTAGTTGCTTTACTATTTAGAACATTAGATGCATTTAGAGTCTTTGATATGGTAGTTGTTATGACAGGCGGTGGACCTGGTAATAGCACCGAAACACTCTCAATGTATGCGCACACAACTATGATGAGGTACTTAGATTTCGGTACTGGTTCTGCACTTGCTGTTATAACCATAGTTATAGTTATGCTTATAAGTTTAGTATTTGTAAAGGTATTAGGAATCAAAGTTGAGAAAGGTTAGGCGAAAAATCATGTCAAGTAATCTTAGAAAAAAATTAAATTTAGGTGCGTTTTATATTGGTCTTACAATATTCGTTTTGATAACTATGTTTCCTTTTATTTGGATTTTAATAACTTCTTTGAAGTCTACTGAAGAGTTATACCAGAGACCTCCAACTTGGGTACCTAGTTTTGATTTTTCGAGTTATGTTGAGATCTTTACTATACGTCCATTTCATATCTATCTTATGAACAGCTTTATTGTTGCGATAGCTTCTACATTTTTTGTGGTGATTTTCGCTTCATTGTGTGGTTATGCTATAGCTAGGTTAAAAATGAAGTTTAAATCTATATTTTTAGCATTAGTCTTAGCGGTATCAATGTTTCCAACAATTTCTGTTCTAAGTCCTATTTATATTATGCTTAGAGATGCAGGACTCCTTAATACTTATACCGGTTTAATATTGCCATATATTACTTTTGGGTTGCCGTTAGCTATATTCATTCTTTCAGCATTTTTTAGAGAAATACCAAAAGAGTTAGAAGAGTCAGCAGCAATGGATGGTTGTACTAAAATAGGTACATTCTTTAAAATTATCCTGCCATTGGCAGTGCCAGGAATATTTACTACTGCAATATTAGTATTTATTACTTCATGGAATGAGTTCATGTTTGCTTTAACATTGATGCCAAACGATAGAATGAGAACTGTACCGGTTGGAATTGCGATGTTTCCAGGAGATTATGAGCTTCCATGGGGACAAATATCTGCTGCCACAGTCGTGGTTACAATACCTATAGTCTTAATTGTGCTTTTATTCCAAAAGAAAATTATATCCGGAATTACCTCCGGTGCAGTGAAAGGGTAGGGTTATATATGGACTTATCAAATGTCTACAATGATATGATTAAATGGACAAAGGGTGCTGGCAAACTAATACTCGATAATTTAAATAATGATTATCAAGTGGAATATAAAAAGTCTAAATTTGATTTAGTGACGTATGTTGATAAAAAAGTTGAGCAGTATTTTATAGAGTTAATAACTGAAAAGTATCCTACACATTTTATATTAGGGGAAGAAACATCTAACTTGGCAGAATCCAATTTCGCGGATAAACAGACTATTTGGATTATTGATCCTATCGATGGTACTACTAGTTTTATTAAACAAAATCAAAATTTTTCTATTTCTGTAGCCCTTTATCATGATAACCAATTACAAATTGGAGTTATATATGATCCAATAAAAAATGAAATGTTTCATTGTCAAAAAGGTCATGGGGCATATATAAACGATAAAAAAATTCAAGAGTCGCAGTCTACACCGTTAGAGAGTGCACTAATAGGAATAAATAATGAATGGTTTATGAACAATAATAAGGTAGATTATCATAAAGTTCATAATTTAGCCTCAAAAACATTAGGTACCCGTATAATTGGTTGCGCAGCTCTGGAAATGGCATATGTAGCTATCGATAGATTGCAAGGTTTTATTTCATTTGAATTGTCACCATGGGACTGCGCAGCAGGGATTGTAATACTTGAGGAGGTTGGAATAGAAGTTGTTGATAAAGAATTTAATAATATCGACATACTCCAAAAAGAAATTTCTATTATTGCTGGAAGCAATCAACTCGTAAGTGAAATAAAAAATATATTTAATTAATAACTCAAGTTTCGCACCCCTAAGAACGACGTTCTATCCTTTTACCGTAAAGATCAGTTAGAATATTGAACTTAAAAGTACAGAAAAAGACACCTCTCTTTGGTAAAATGTAGTTACCAA
>NZ_BAAGPH010000111.1:0-5803 GCF_054784355.1 Alkalibacterium psychrotolerans
ATTTTTGTTTTATACTTATCCATGCGTAGATCCTTTGTATTGGTCTTGGATAAGTCATCCAAGTACTAGTATAAAGGATTTTTTTATGCCATGGAACAGGTTACTATTTTAATGCAACACTAGTGATCAGCAATATTAAAAGCAACATCAATCAAGTCATAAAACAAATTCTGCTTGTTCTTGAAGTAATAAAACAATGTGCCTTTGCCTATACCTGCCGCTTTAGCAATTTGATTGGTTGACGCCTGCTCGTAGCCCTTCTCGGCAAACTCCTGAAAAGCGGCATCCAATATGCGATCCTGTTTTTCTTTATCCAAGGATAAAAATGCCTCGTCCATTCAATCCCTCCTTTCGACTTTTCGTATGTATATTGGTTATTGACCGGGTTGGTCGATCTGGATTTAAAAAAACTGACCAGTCTGGTCGATACAGTAAGTATACTCTACCTGACCAGTCTGGTCAATGATATTCCCTTTATAAGAAACCGTATCACTCCTTATAATACTCAGGATTCCGATACACGCTCCATTAGATTGATACCCACACCCATGAACACGATACCCATTAGTAGAAGCACTGAGATGGGACCCATTAACTGACTGAGTGACTGATCAAGCAATACGGCTCCGGTCATACCTTCTATTCCATACTTAATCGGCATTAAATCCCCGACGAAAAGCAGCACCCGGTTGCTCACTACTTCCAGCGGCCAGAATGCCCCTCCAAGCATTGCCATCGAAGTGGTCACTATCGGTATGACCACTTGAAGCTGCTGCGTGGTTGTAACAACCCCCATCAGCACAAGACCTAAGGAAACGATAGCAAAGACGAAACTTAATAAAACAGCACCGATGGCGATATAATTAGTACCCAAATCAAGTCCGACTATAAAGCGTAAAACGACTAACGCCAGAATGATTTGCATAATCCCCGCAAGCAGATAATGAAATAGTTGCCCGAGATAAATGCGTGTTTTTGTCAAGGGAGAAAATATAAGACGCTGCCAGGTTCCTGTCCGTTTCTCTTCTAGCAGATTAATCATTAGAAAGAGGATTGAGAAAATAGAGAAATAAAGAGTCATTCCCATAATAATACCCACTCGGTACTGTTCATTTGCAGACACCATCTCAGTATGAGCAACGGTTTCCACGGTAATAAAGTCTCGAACTTCAATTGCCTCATTGCCAATTAATGCACTGGCTTCTTCTAGGCGTTTAACGTTGGAGTACTGCTGTTCCACATAACGTATGATAGGTGATATTTCCATATCTTCCCGACCAATGAGAAAGCGGAAATCGCTGCTGTTTACCTCAAGCGCAAAGGAACGTTCATTCATTCGTATAGCTTCTGCTACCGCCTCTCCATCTGTTGCAATAAACTCATACGCTTCTTCCTCATTTAACCGATCAATCCAGCCATTCAACTCCTGAGTGGAGAGATCTTCACTGTAGGTAGGCACCGTAATGGTTTGATTACTCTGACCACCTGCCAGGAAATAAACAAACAAAAGAGTTAAGCCGAAAAAGGTCAACAGTAAAGTCGGTTGCTTAAACAATCGTTTCCATTGCAGTACAAATACTGTTCCCATTTAGTCCAGCCTCCTTTTCGGAAATAATAGAACACTAACGGCAGTAAGGATGACCGTCATACCTATGACTCTCACGATTAATGGAAAGACTTCTGAGAGATTAAAGCCCTGCATTAACTGTAAATAAGCTGTCATCATAGCTCCGTTGGGTGTCCAGTTTCCAATTGTACGTAGGCTCTCCGAGAAATTTTCGACCGGCGTAAAACTTCCTCCAACAAAGGCGAAAAGTGTGACCACTATTCCTCCGAAAAAGCCGGAAGATGTATTGCTGTTTGAATAAAGTGTAATCGACGTAAGCAGACTGGTGATCGCTCCGATAACGAGTGCGAAGAACACACTGACCAGACTCAAGTCTATCCAGAACCCCAGCGAACGTCCCTGAAAGGTTCCGAAAATAAGTGTGCTGAGTCCAAACAGTATCGCCAGTTGTATAAAAGTAATAACCGTGCCGGATACCAGTTTACTGCCTAAATAAGTTAGCGGTCTGGTTCCGGATATCATTAAACGTCCAAATACATGCTGTTGTTTTTCCTTGAATGCCCGACTTGCTAAGGCCGGTGCCGTGTGAAGTGCAAACATGGCGCCCATACCGATGGTGTAGTACTGAAACGAGCTGACCGGTTCTTCACGGGTGAGTGTCGCCACTGAACCGTAGCTTTCGTATTCCTCTACCACTTCTGATTCTCCTCCGGAAGCAACGGCAATACTGGCCTCAAGGTTAAACTGGTTAGCATAGGTGCTTAGTACCCCTCTTAAAATATCTGTGGTGACGCTGTCACTGTCTCGAACTTCTAGCGTTAGAGTCTGACTTTCACCTTCTTCTAAAAACAGTTCAGTCCAGATGGTTTGATTGAATGCTTCAGGAACAATGATCAGGCCGGTCAGGTCACCAGCTTCCAGTTCGCCCTGTGCTTCATCCAAAGATGCAAACGCTCTGACATCAATCCATTCAGCAATATCTTCACTGTTCAGCAAGTCACTTATCTGTTCACTTGGCGTGACTGCTTCAGCCTGTAACACAAGTTCTTCTATGACTTCATCCGGAAACTGACGGTCAGTCAACTCTGTTCGCCATGAATCCAATTCTGTCTGAGCTGTCTCTTCCTGCACAAATCCCACAGGAAAGGCGTTGATGTTAAACTCGGTCATTGTCAAGTTGTTTAAGGCTAGTCCAAGAATCGCAATGAGAATAAAAGGCATGAACAGCAGTTCCGTCAAGTCCGAACGGCTGCGGGACAGAATCAGACTGTCTTTTTTTATGAGCTGAAACATGGGCTTTCCCTCCTTTTAATCTCTCAGCGTTCGTCCAGTTAAGTGCAGAAATACATCTTCAAGAGTAGGTGTCTGTATGGACACGCTGGTAATTTTTGTCTGAGTCTGTTTGGCCAGTTCAAAAATATCACCCAGTAACTCTGTGCCTTTCGGGGCAATCACTTTATACCCCTGCCCTTCCTCAGTCACTTTTTTCACTACTTCATGCCGAGACAGTGCCTGTTCAAAAGCCGGTGAAAGTGTATGAACATCAATCCGTATTGATTCCTCGTTTGACAAGATACTTTTTAATTCTTCATTTGTCCCTGAAGCAATGACTTCGCCGTGATCCATGATATATACACGATCACATAATTTCTCCACTTCTTCCATATAATGACTGGTGTACAACACGGTAATATTCTTCTCAAGGTTAAGCTGACGAATCATATCAAGGATATAATTCCGGGATTGGGGATCAATTCCGACTGTAGGCTCATCCATTATCAAAATTTCCGGTTCGTGCAGCAAAGTGATGCCGATATTGATGCGCCTTTTCATTCCGCCCGAGTAGGTTTTTACTGCTTCTTTCTTGCGTTCGGTTAGTCCAATAAGGTCGAGTACGTCATCTATTCGTCTGCTTAATTTTTTTCCTTTCAGTCCGTAAACTCTTCCAAAAAACTTCATGTTTTCATATGCCGACAACTCTTCATACAAAGCTATCTCCTGCGGTACTACACCGAGGACTTTTCGCAGCTCCTGAGACTCCTTCAATGCATTTTTCCCGTTGAAAAGAACTTCGCCGCTTGTAGGTGGCAGTAAAGTCGAAATCATCGAAATAGTGGTAGATTTGCCCGCTCCATTTGGTCCCAGCAAACCGACCGATTCCCCTTTGTCCAAAAAGAGATTGACATGATTCACAGCAGTCAGTGTCTTGAATTTTTTCGTTAAATTTCTAGTTTCCAGCATGTCCAGCACTCCTTTCTATTTGTTGATTTACATAAAGTATACAAAAAAAGAGACAGCAATAGCACTGTCTCCAGTCATAAAAAAGTTATGACTTTAGTCATTAGTTTTATCCAAGCCATGCTTAATCGCGTAGATGGCAAGTTGTGTCCGGTCTCTCAAGTCCAGTTTATCCAGTATAACCGTGATGTGGTTTTTCACTGTACCAACCGAGAGAAAAAGTGAGTGGGCAATTTCCTGATTATTTTTCCCTCTGGCTATTTCACTAAGAATGCTTTTTTCACGTTCCGTGAGTGAGTCGTCAAGCTGAAGCAGAGGGTTTGAATCCTGTAATAAAGATGGCATGACTTTAGCAGCAACTTGACCTTCTATAATAAGCCCACCATCAAGACAGTGATGGATAGCATTACGCAGTTCTTCACTGTTACCATCTTTAAGTAAGTAACCATTGACCTTGTTCTTCAGCGCCTCCATTGCATAGTCCTCATCATTGAAGGTAGTAAGAATCAGCAATTTAATCTCCGGGTGTTTCTCTCTTATGATTTTGCTCGCTTCAAGTCCATTCATAATAGGCATACGAATATCCAAAAGCACTAAATCAAAGTCACATTGTCCACACAGATCTATTGCTTCCTGACCGTTTTCCGCCTCCCCCGTTACCCTGAGCGACTCATCCATTTCAATCATCATTTTCAGGCCCTGCCTTACCATTGCCTGATCTTCAGCTAGTAATATCTTTTTCATATGTCTTCCTCTATTCTGTTCAAAGATTCCAGTGGAAATTGACCGGTTACACTAAAATTGTTATCGTTTTGAGAGATAGTCAGCTGACCGTCTATGTCTTCCAGACGCTGCCGCATAGCAGACAGACCAAATCCTTCTTTATACTGAATTTTCTTAGTTATACGATGGGAAACTGAAAACTGAAAATACCGTTCGCCTAATACTTTAAACTGAACATCGGCCTGACGCGCTTGGCTATGCCGCATCATATTAGTTAATGATTCCTGAACAGAGCGAAAAATTACCACAGACTGTTCGTTTGTTAAGGGTTCGCTCAAAACACCTGAACCAATAAGAAACCGGATTTTTAAATGACTTTCTGCTTCAAGTTTTCGTATCAGCTGAATAACAGCCTGCAAGCCGGCAGTTTCCCGGGATTTCAGTGCACTGACTGCCTCCCGTGTTTCATGTAGGCTGGTCTGGGCCAAATCTTTAAAGGCTGTCAGCTGCTCTTTTACTGCATCCGATTCTGCCTGATAACGCGCCACTTCCAACTGCATCACTAGAGCAGTTAAGCGGTGCCCCACTGAGTCATGAATATCACGGGCTACTACGCGGCGCTCTTCCTGCCTTGCAAGCATTTCCCCACTGTTTACCTGTCTTTTAAGTGCGCGATAGTCTGCTGTCAACTGTTCACTGTCCTGCTTTATTTGTCTGTACTTCATTTCTCCAGATTGAACCCGTATAATTAAATAACTGACCAGAGCAAATACCATGCTCTCAATAAACAAGTTAATCTGAAAGCCCCTTAAATACTCCGGCATGAAAGCAATCATATAAAGGACCCCTAAGTAAAGACCGGTTTGATTCTGATTATACGTCCGGCTGAAATCGAAGCCGATCATTAAAATCAAAAAAGTAACACTTAGCGGCAGAGTAGTCATTCCGAAGGTTATACGTACAATCACTGGGAGTAAAAAGTAGACCGTCCATTTTAGTTTGTTGTTCAGAAGGGGTAACGCAAAATAAAGCGCATAAAACAGCCCCATCAAAGATAGGGGTTGCGGACTTACCGATACCTGTCCAATACTTGAAATAATCCAAAAAATTGAGATAAAGCCCAAACTGACCCAAAAACTCATCCGCTTCCCTCCTCGTATAATAAGTTTGTAGTTAAGAATTGTTCTTAACTTAGTTGATTGATTAACTGTTTGAAAGAATGGAGCTTTCTCCCCCATGGGGGAGAAAAATTTCAAAAAGTCGCTTTTGATGATC
>NZ_BAAGPH010000112.1:0-5995 GCF_054784355.1 Alkalibacterium psychrotolerans
CCTCCTGGAGTACGTGTCTTAGTCGACAACCTAATTGTACCATATGGGGGGGTTCCTTTTTTCTATGTTTTAAAAAAGTTGATTTATCAGGTGTTAAACACGACAAATAATTATGAAATTGGCTCAAATAAAAACAATTGAAAGGAAATATGATTAAAATGACTAAAAAAATATTTGTTAGTTTTGCAATTGAAGATAAGCCCTTAAGGGATTTCTTGGTAGGGCAAGCGAGAAATGAAAAATCTCCATTTGAGTTTATAGATATGTCAGTAAAGAAACCTTGGGATTCACAATGGAAAACTAATTGCCGTAGAAAAATTAAAGGTTGTGATGGTGTTATCGCTATTCTAACAAAAAATACGAAAAAAGCCGATGGACAGCTTTGGGAAGTTAAGTGTGCAAAAGAGGAATTGATTAAAATTCGTGGTATTTGGGGTAATCAAGATTACCATCCGTCATCGCTTCCTTCCGAATTTGATGGAGTACGAGTTGTTAAATGGACATGGAGTAATATTGCAAATTGGATTGATACTCTATAAGAGAGGGGATTTATAATGAGAAAGGCATTAGTTGTTGGCATTAATGATTATCCTAATGCTCCGCTGTATGGATGTATTAATGATGCAAATATGTTTTCAAGAGTTATCGAGAGTAACGGTGATGGCGCTCCTAACTTTGATATTAGACATAGAAATGATGTTAAGACAAAGTCTGAGCTTAAAGGGTTAATAACTGAGTTGTTTTCTGGTGATAGCGATACGGCTTTGTTTTATTTTTCAGGTCATGGTCATTTAGATGAAATAGGGGGATATATAGTAACTCCAGATTACCAACCGCATGACTCTGGAGTATCAATGGATGAACTATTGACTATTGCCAATAAATCTAAAGTGAAAAATAAAATTATTATATTAGATTGTTGTCACTCAGGTGCGTTGGGAAATCCAAAAGTTACTGGAGATAAAGCTGCTCATATCGGGGAAGGTGTTTCAATACTCACTGCAAGTAAGGATGACGAGCCATCAATGGAAAGTGGCGGACAAGGAGTTTTTACAAGTTTGCTATTAGATGCTTTAGGTGGTGGAGCTGCCGATTTAAGGGGGCATATTACTCCTGGAAGTGTGTATGCTTACATAGATCAGGCACTCGGTTCTTGGGATCAAAGACCGGTATTTAAAACCAATATCACTAGGTTTACATCCTTGAAAACAGTTCAGCCAGCAATACCTATTGAAACTTTGAGGAAAATTATTGATTACTTTCCTACACCAACAGAAAAATATGACTTGGATCCATCGTTTGAAGATACGAATGCAGAAGTGGTTGAACATATAGTAACTGAGCCGTATGCAAATCAAACTAATGTTAGGGTTTTTAAGGACTTACAAAAATTAGAGAGTATAGGTCTAGTTATTCCTGTGGATGAGGAACATATGTATTTTGCAGCAATGAACTCAAAGTCATGTAAATTAACAGCCTTAGGTTTTCATTATTGGAGGTTAGTTAAAGAGAAGAGAATTTAGGAGAATTCTAACATTGGTTTTATATATAATGACATATATAAGGTGAATCGTTGAAAACATATATACCGAGGACAATGTGACCATATAAGTTGAATTAAATATTTTACAACCGAATACACAATCGGTCGATTACTTCAGGGAGTCGTCCGTTCACATCCGCCAGGAAACCGCAAACCGCCTTCTTGATTTTCAGGATATGGTCAAAAAAGAAATTGTTAATGATTGCTTCCTTGAGCCAATACCATACCCCGTCCACCTGATTCAGCTGAGGACTGGAGGGAGGCAGGAAGACGAACGCTAGGCGCTCGCAGTTTTCTTTAAGAAAAGGCTCAATCAACTTTACGTGGTGGATTCGTGCGTTATCCAATACCATCACGATTTTACCAGTGGAGTATTCCCGTAAAATCCGTTCCAAAAAGTGGAGAAAAGCTGCTGCGTCGTAGGTTCCTTCTTCTGTACAAATGATTCTGCCGGTTTCGTAATCCAACGTACCAATCAGTTTTACTCCTTTGTGTTGGTTGTAGGTAGGTATTTTCCGTTGATGGCCACGTAGAAATCAGGTGCGTCCGATCGCTTGGTAAACCGGATCATGGTTTCGTCCTCGAACAGAATGTGATCGATGTCGCCATTCAGTTATTTTTTTAGATTTAGAAAGGTTTCTTCTGTAAACTTTTTCTGTTTTTCGGGTTCTGCTTTTTTCAGGGTATATGTCGGTTGAGTCCAGCTGAGACCGAGCCGCTGAAGAAGGGTCGACACCCCTTTTAGCTGTATTCATGACCCCATTCTCGTAAAATCAGGTCACACACCAGCGCCAATGTCCAATTAGCACGGGCTGTGAAGTCCACTTCTTCCGGAGTATGTTAAGCGACATCTTGGACCAGTACTGCTTCCTGCTCATCCGTCAGTCGGGAAGGCCGTTCGCTCTGTTTTTTGGAGACCAGGCCCTGAAGCCCGCTCTGGCTGTAGTTTTTCACATAGCGGCTGACAGTTTGTTCATCACGGCCAATGATGTGGGCAGCTTCTTTTTTGGTGCGGCCTTAGAGAACCAGCCTAACGGCCAGGTAGCGATCGTACAATCGGTGGTTGTCTAATGCTTTCATCGCTTTTTTCAGTTCACAGGTTTGGCGTTCTGTTTCTATGTTCTTCACTCCTCCTGGGTTTTCTTATTTATACTCCCATAAGAGGAAAAGTGTAGGAAATTTAGCTCAACTTATACAGAAAGGAATATACAAATGAATTATAACGAATTTGAAAGTATATTTACTGAAAACTGTAATATTTATCTGGATACTAATTGTTTACTTTCTTTGTATAAAATACCTGAAGATTTATTTAATAGCTATACTGAAGCATTAAAAAGTTTACCACATGATATAAGAATTTCACATACTGTAAAACAAGAATACGAACGCAATAAGGTTAACACCATACAAGACACACAAAAGAAAATAAGTAATACTATTACTCATTTAGATAAAAATATTAATGGTCTCTCTGATAAATTAAACCAATTAAAAAAAGATATACGTCTACATGATAATTCAGAGTTGCCTGATATTAAAAATCTGGAATATCATTTCAAAGAGTTGGAAAATAACTTTGATATATTTAAAAGTTCTAGTCTTCTAAAACCTTCTTCTAGCAACGATAAATTTAAAAAGATTGAAGAATATATTAACAAACTTTTTGGACCAAATAATATGATCAAAAAGAAAAACGAGTCAGAAAGAATAAAATGTATTATTGATGGATATGTTCGAGCAAAACATAAATATCCTCCTGGTTATGTGGATATGAATAAAAAATATTACAAAAGAAAAAGAGACGCTGAGAAAAATAATAAAAACTTGAACATCAATGATTTAAGTGATTATTTAGGAGATTACTTCATTTGGACGGACATCATTTTCGATGACATAAAAAATAACAGTAATAAATTGTTTGTTACTAATGACATGAAAGAAGATTGGTGGAATGTTCCTTCTACTAAAAATATAGAAGAATACACACCTCGAAAAGAATTAGAAGATGAATTTCACTCTATAAATATCGATTCAAAAATTAATTTTATTCCATTTAATTTATTTATCTATTACTTATCGGTATACACAAAAGAGAATCTTTACGAAAGTTATTTTATAGCAAATAATAATCAGATTTTTATAGGGGATATAGAAGATTATCTTATACAAAAATTAAGTTTAAGTATCGAAAGTGATCTTTTAAATGATTATCAAGTAAATAAAGGTTTAAAAGTTCAAGATTTCGAAATAAATATAGAGACTGTTTCTATCTATTCTTGTAATCTTTTAGACACCGAGGAGGAAACAAACACAGAAGATGATACTAAAAGAATAATATTCTACTCTGAATATTATTTTGAAGGTGAAGGAAGTTGGAAAGTCTCTCTAGGACTCGAAAATGATGTATACGAAATTAACTCAGGAAATTTTCGAATGGACGATGGAAACATATCAGTAAAATCATCACTTGAATTTTCAATAAAGATAATTCACCCTGAAGAGCTAAAAGATGTTAAAGACATGCTTGTTTTAGAGAATCATCAAATACTAGAATATTATGATGAGATAGAAAGTACAATTACTATCAATGATTATTACTACGAAGAAGATCTCGATTATTATCACTAGGGTTTTATTTCTTCAATATTGAGCACTTAAACCCATAGCCGCAATCGAAACGAGTGGACGGAAATTATGGATTTACTCATACCGAGAGTCCGTATTCGGCATGAGTGGAGCTAAAATTGAGGCTGACTTATACCGAATATCGATTTTAAAGGTCTTTATGGATGGAAGGAATTTTTTCTATGCAGCGAAAAATAACCACCAAACTACAAACAGAACGTGTTGATCTCAACTAACTCAATGCCGGTAACTTTACTTTGTGTATCATCTTCTAGTATAGAACTGTATACAGTAATTTTCTTGATTTTTTATCCCTAAAGTAATGTGCCGGTTCGTATAGTGGTTGTCGTGTGATAAAATATAGGCAAACTGGATTGTGACAATGGAAAAGGGTGGACAGATGATCAATTTAAATCGTTTTGAGAGTCAAGTCAATGCGACGATTTTAAAACGAGGGAAAGGCTACTATGAGGAGGGTTTTGTAAAAAAAGTCTCCAAAATAGTTCCCGATACATTTGAATTCGAAGTGTTTGGAACCGAAACTTACCGCGTGAAAGTAAAAAAAGATAGTAAGAATAACATTCTTTCTTCCTGCACGTGTCCATATAATAGGGGAAAGGTCTGCAAACACGAGGTTGCGACATTTTATGAATTGAGAACATGCTTAAATAGAAAGAACAATGTTGAAGGACCAGACGGCGTAAAGAACAACAGTGACCGAACGCTTGAAGAAATTCTTGTTTCCTTACCGAAGGAAGAGCTCGTCCGACTGATCACCCAAAGAGCAGCTGTTGATCCAAGCCAAGAACATCATTTACGCTTGCAGTTTGGCAATCTTTCTCCTGAAGATGAGTTAAACGAAAGCAAACGATTACTTCAGGCGATAAGTGAAAAGTATTGCGACTATAGAGGATTCATATATGCGAACCGAACTGATGATTACGCTGCAGAGATGGGACAAATACTTAATAGAACGGTAGCGATCAAGAATCCGTTAATTGCTTGTGATATTGCGTTTCTAGTCATGAATGAAGCACTGGAACGTTTAGAATATATCGAGGATGATGACTGGATTATTGGAGAAGTAGTGGATGATTGTATAGAAGTTGTGAAAAGTATTGTTTCCAGTGAGCTGACTGTAGAGAGTAAGCAGGTTTTATATCAGAAAATCACTAAACACTTGAGTCAGGATAGTGAGTCCGTGTGGTGGAAGGATTATCAGGAGCCGTTGTTTGAAGCGCTTCTAATACTTGCACAGGAAGAAAGCATTAGGGAAGCCTATATCGAAGAGTTAATGAGACGAGTAAAGAAGGGAAACAGCTGGTCAGTACGATATGATAATGAGCGCTATTTGAATCAGGTCTTTCGTTTAATCGAGAAAACAGGAGACGAAGACGAACAGCTGCTCTTCTTGCTAAACCATGTAGAATATGGGACGTTTAGAAAAAAGCTGATCGACATCTACACTGAAAAAAGAGATTATCTAAAAGTGATTCAATTAGCTGAAGAAGGAGAACGGCACGATAAAGAGTATCGAGGTTCTGTAAGTACCTGGAAAGCGGCTAGATACGAGGCCTACAAGAAGGCGGGGATGATGAAAGAGCAACGAATATTGGCAAAAGAACTCTTTTTAGCTGGTGATTTTGATTATTATTCTGATTTGAAAAAATTATCTGAGAATGATGAAAGTACCTTGTACCTGAATAATTCATACTTTTTAATTGAAACCGTATGAAACTGCCTAACGGCAGTCTGATAATTACTTTTTTAGTTTCACCCCTTAAGTGATGAAAAAAGAACCCCATTCTGCTATGGTAAAGGTAC
>NZ_BAAGPH010000113.1:0-7340 GCF_054784355.1 Alkalibacterium psychrotolerans
GTTTGTTGGTAACTACATTTTACCAAAGAGAGGTGTCTTTTTCTGTACTTTTAAGTTCAATATTCTAACTGATCTTTACGGTAAAAGGATAGAACGTCGTTCTTAGGGGTGCGAAACTTGAGTTAATTAGTTAAAGAGCTTGATGAATCAACCAGTCTAAAGAAATAAGTTGCATTAGCTATCTTTTTGTAATACAATGTACATACAAAAGAAAGGGTGATTTCTATGGCAGCTATTTCATTAAGAATCGATCCTGAGGACGAGAAAGTTATAAAAGAGTACGCGAAATCAAAAAATATATCTGTATCTGCTTTATTTAGAAATTCTGTTTTAGCGAAGATAGAAGATGACATTGACTTGAACTTATACAAACAAGCCATGCAAGACTATGAAGAGAATCCTGAAAGTCTCTCTTTTGATGAGATGCTAAAGGAGTTATCCGACTAAATGGCAAAAAACTATGAGGTCCGTTTTGCAAAACAAGCTCAAAAGAAATTAAAAAAAATGGACAAGCATCAGTCACTTTTGATTATGAGTTGGATTAATAAAAATCTAGTCAATACTAATGACCCTAGACAGTTTGGAAAGGGTTTGGTTGGGAATCATTCCGGGGAATGGCGTTATCGTATTGGTGATTATCGTTTAATTGCTGATATTAATGACGAAACAATTACTATTCTCATTTTAGAAATAGGGCACCGAAGAGATATCTACTGAGAAGGACTATATTTATCACTCAATATGATAGTAAAAAACATATCCTTTTTAGAGAAATGTTGAACTAACACAGGTGTAAACTAAAATCATAATTAATACTCGACCACCTTATTATTTCTGAGGTGGTCTTTTTGTGGTTAGCCATTTCGCCAATCAGCTCAAACTGTTATACTTAAAGGTAATAGAGTCTTTTAGAAAAGAGCGAAAATGTTATGGTGAAAAAGTATAGTACCACATTAAATACACGACCGTTTTTATATAGAGAGGCTAGAATGGTTGCTGAGTTAATTAATCAAGGGACAAGTAACGAAGAGATCAAGGAAAGAGTCATAGAAGATAATCTTTTTCAACTGACCAGTAAAGATCGGCGTAGCCGTTTTCTAACTGTAATTAAAAAACGGCTAGACAACCTAGATGATTTTCTAACAGAAAACTTCTTAGTTTCTGATTCATCAACTAGTAAAGCCATTTTACTCTATGCCATTATCAAATCTGATACACTATTTTATGAATGGATGCGTGAGATCGTTTGGGACAAATGGTTAACACTCGATGACGAGGTCACAAAACTAGACACTATTTCTTTCATTGAAAGCAAGGTCGAGCAGAATGAAACCATAGCAAAATGGAAAGTTGAAACACGTGAAAGGTTAGTAAACGCTTACCATCGAGCGTTAGTAGATGCAGAGTATGCCAGTTATTTTGAAACAAAGATTCTCTTACAAAGGCCAATTATTTCATCCCAAGTTGAACAGTATTTAAAATCCGAAAAAGAAAAGCATATTGTAGAAGTTTTGTTAGGGGAGGTTATTGAGTGAGACCAATCACAGTGAGGCTGGATGAATTAAATGAAAAGTTATCAGATCCTAAGATTTTATCAAATAAAGGCTTAGGTAATGAAGTGGGGTTTTATATTTTTGACTATGAACCAGAAGACGAACTGGTAGTCAGAGATGCGATTCCCTATATAAAGAAACAGATACAAAAGGAAAATCCAGAAACAAAAATACAGGAATTTGATTTGTTTGATATTGTCTTAGCTTTTTTTGAAGAGCGTGGATATATGGATAAGAACTTTAAAATGGAAGAGAAAAAGGGAAGCGAATTCCTTTACGATAAAATGAAAAAAGCATTGAAGCTTGCGACAGATAATGACTGGATTGTGAAATATATCCAGGAACATATGGATGAGGATGCCATGATCTTTATTACAGGTGTGGGGAAAGCATACCCCATCATCAGGTCACATACAGTTTTAAATAATCTTCAAACAGTAATCGAGAAGAAACCATTGATTATGTTTTATCCGGGACGTTATGAGAATGGTGGATTACGTCTGTTTTCGCGTTTTATGGATGACAACTATTACCGTGCATTTAAACTGATCGAGAATTAAACGGAAAAGGGGTACAAGTATATGAAAATAGAACAGCTATTTAAAAAAGATATTACCCGAGATATTCAAGGGGTTATAAAAATTGGACAAAAAGAAAAAGAGAATATCAAGCAAGAACTTGAAGAGTATGTAGTAACTGAAGAATTGCATCAGCACTTTGAAACTTTCTATAAGGCTTACACAAATGCTTACGCTAAACCGACGGATAAAATGGGCGTTTGGATCTCAGGTTTCTTTGGCTCGGGTAAATCGCACTACTTAAAAATTCTATCTTACTTACTGCAGTCTGATATAGAAATCGACGGTAAAAAGCCGGTTGACTTCTTTAAGGACAAACTACATAACCCGGAATTACTATCAATGATGCAAAAGGTAACTGAACACCCAAGTGACGTTGTCTTATTTAACATCGACTCCAAAGCAGATTCCGACAGCAAGCAAAATAAAACGGCAATCGTAAAAGTATTTAATAAAGTATATAACGAAATGCGTGGGTACTCCGCGAGTATCCCTTGGTTAGCTGAACTTGAAGAAACATTAGATGAAAAAGGTGAATACGAAGCGTTCCAAACTCTTTTTGAAGAAGAAACGGGCTTTAAGTGGTCTGAAGGACGAGAAGAACTGTATTATAACTTTGACGAAACAGTTACTGCCTTAGCTAAAGCAAGCAACAGCAGTGAAGAAAGTGCTAACCGCTGGCTTGAAAATGGGGAAAAGAACTACTCGATATCAGTTGAGGCTTTTGCTCAACGCATTAAGAAATTTGTCGACAAAAAAGATAGAGACTACCGTCTGATTTTTTCAGTAGATGAGGTGGGACAGTATATTTCTGAAAATACTGACTTGATGCTTAATTTGCAAACCGTTGTCGAGGATTTAGGCAAACTGTGTAACGGTAAAGTATGGGTAATCGTGACTTCTCAACAAGACATCAATAGCTTAAGTGAGCACATGTCCTCAACCGACTTCTCTAAAATCCAGGGACGCTTTAATACTCGTGTGAGTTTAAGCAGTGCCAATGCTGATGAAGTAATCAAAATTCGTTTGCTTGATAAAAAAGCAGACGCCTACGGTAAACTTCTTTCAAATTACGATGAGCATGCGGTATCGATCAAAAACAAACTTGAATTCGAAGATGCAGCAACAATGGGATTTTATAAAGGTCGCGAAGACTTTGCTAAAGTATATCCCTTTGTCCCGTATCAGTTTAATTTACTGCAGAAGGTCTTTACAGGCATTCGTGAACACGGTTCAGCTGGCAAGCACTTATCTGACGGTGAACGTAACTTATTAGAATCAATCCAGCAGGCAACGATTCAGCATAAAGAAAATGATTTAAATACGCTAATTCCTTTCCATGTGTTTTACGATAATATTGATCAGGCATTAGAGCATTCTGTCCGCTCGACAATTATTAAAGCCAATCAGAACGAAGTGTTAAGTGAGTTTGATGTCAACGTATTGAAGCTCTTATTCCTTATTCGTTATGTTGATGAAATGCCCGGAACACTAAAGAACTTAACGACTCTGATGATTCATTCCATCGATGAAGATATGATTGAACTAAGCAACAACATCAAGCGCTCACTAGATTTACTGGAAAATGAATTTCTAATCCAGCGTATTGGTAACAAGTATTTATTCTTGACCAATGAAGAACAGGATATTAACCGTGAAATCGATAATATCGAAATTCCTACATCTGAATATATTATGGAAGCAGGGAACCGTTTGATTAACGACGTCTTAAATCTTAGACGTTTTAATTATCAGCCCTATAGTGATCAACCAGATATTACCTATCTCATGGATATTTCACTATGGATCGATGACCGTTCACTGAGAAGTACATCATCGACAATTGGTGTGCGTTTCATGACAACGTATTCCGATCATTATGAAGATCAGGATGCCATTGCCTTGTCTCAACGTGAAGATAAAATGGTTATCGTCCGTTTACCTGAAGAGGAAGACTTCACTGAGATCAAAAATTACTTACGAATCAATCAGTATTTAAGAAGACAGACGACTCAGTCACTGACGCCTTCTCAGCAAGACATTCGTCAGAGAAAAGCTTCTGAACGTAAGCAATTGGAAGATGTCTTTGTTGCTAAATTGAAACAAGATATCAGTGAAGCCAATATCATCGTCAATGGATCAGAAATTGACATCAGTGGTACACCAGAAAAGCGTATTGAAAAGGGCTTATACTCGCTGGTTTCAAATACGTACCCTAAAATCTTCTATATAAAAAATTCTTATTCGAAAGAAGAACTGGAAAAACTCATTATGCGTAGAGATGTATCCTTGCTGGAAGAGTATGAAGACAAAAATAATGAAGCAACTGAAGAGATCGAACGTTATCTTGATATGCAAAAGGAACGCAACATGGTCGTGACGTTAAGAGAAGTGTTGAATCGTTATACGGTGGAGCCCTATGGATGGAATGATCTGGACATTTTAGCTAGCTTAGTCCGCTTGATCAAACTTGAAAAGGTTCAGTTCACATTAAACAGCAAACACATGAATGTATTTGAAAACGACTTTATGCGCAATATTCAAAGCTCCAAATGGCAGGAGAAAATTGTTGTTGCTAAACGCAAAACATTAAATGACTCAATCAAAAGAAAAGTCAAAGAGCTGACCAAGGACTTATTTAATATTTCAGCACTCGAAGATAAAGAAGAAGACATGTACCAGACGATCACCAACCGTTTCAGCATGGAACTGAAAGAGCTGCAAGATAAACTGTCGCTTTATCGTGAAAATAACTATCCCGACCAGCAGTTGATCCGCGATGCGATCACAAAAATCGAGCGTTTACTTTCTATCAAAGATGCCAGAGAGTTCTTGACTCAGTATGTTGAACAGGGTGACGAGCTGTTAGACCTATTCGAAAATCTTGAAGATATATTAGAATTTTTAAACAATCACAAACATATCTATGATAAAGCTATTGAGCAAGTGAATCTCTACGAGAAAGACCGTAACTATATCGAAAACGATGAGTTACGAACGATTTATGAATCAGAAAAAGCCATTATCGATCTACCACGTCCGTATCGCAAGATGAAGGAACTGAAAGACTGGACTGATCAGTTCACTTCTGCGTATACAGATGAACTGGAATCTGTATCACAGCCTGTTCATGATGCAATCGAACAAGACAAGTTAGACATTGAACAGGAACTTAAATCAATAGAAGGGGAGCCGGAGTACGACAAGCTTTACCGCAGTTATAAGTTCCGTCTGTCCAATGTTGAAACAGGATTACAGACAGCAGGAACAGTTCGTGACCTGAAATCATTCAAACAGGAATCCAGTACGATCAAAGGCACACTTATCCATCAGATTGAAGAAGCGAAACAGGCGATTCTGGAAAGAGCGAAACAAGATAAAGAGAAAGTTACGCCACCAAGTGACCCTGTCAGAAAAAACGTTGGAGAAGATATAGTTGAAACGCCTCCAGTAGAAGTTGAGCCCACACCACCAGTCGTTACCAGAAGACCGGCTGTGGTCCATAAAGAGACGATCATTCCAAATCGTATGGTTGAGCTGAATAGTGAAGAAGATATCGATGAATATTTAAATAAGGTGCGTAAAACTTTAACAGGTTACCTGAATAACGCCGACTACATCAAATTGATTTAGGAGAGACTGACTTTGAATAAGACGCAACTACGAAAGTTTGCAGCAACGGCTCGCAAGAAAATAGAAGATGCTGTAAGGCAAAAAGCTTACTCGTTTGGTATCACCAAAGATGAGATCAAACCGTTACAAGAATTAAGTGACGGTCTCATTATCAATGGGACGGTTATGGGTGAGCGCGAACAAAAGCAATACAATCATTTGAAAAATCGTATCCAGCTGGAAGGTTATGAAACAGTCATGGACGAAGCGGCGTACACTTGGTTTAACCGCTTCGTTGCCATGCGCTATATGGAAGTCAATGATTTCTTGCCCATTCATATGCGTATTTTATCTTCTGAAAACCCAGACAAACGCGAACCCGACGCTTTGACAGAGATTTTATCACTCGTGGATGACCTTGATCTGAACCGCGAGCGTGTTTATCAGATGAAGGAAGACAGTCAGCTGAATGAGCTTTATCAATACTTATTAATTAAACAAAGCATCAAGCTGGGAGATATTCTTCCTAATGTCTTTGATCCAATCACCGATGACTTGGCACTGCTCCTTCCAGACAACCTACTTAATGAAAATAGTGTCATTCGAGATATCGTTACGATGGTTGATGAACAAGACTGGACAGAAGTTGAAATCGTTGGCTGGTTGTATCAGTATTACATTGCTGACCAGAAAGAATCCTTCTTTTCTAATAGAGGGAAAAAGGCAGGTAAAAAGGATATACCAGTAGCTACCCAACTATTTACACCTAAATGGATAGTGAAATATATGGTTGATAATTCTTTAGGAAAATACTGGTTAGAACGATATCCGGATCAAGATATTGAAAGTTCTTTAGATTATTATTTGAAGTCAGATGATAATAACCTTGGTGATAAACCAGCGGTCGACATTGAACAGCTGACCTTTTTAGACCCCAGTTGTGGTTCTGGACATATCTTAGTTTATGCTTTCGATGTATATTATAAATTATATCTCTCACGAGGATATAGAGAGCGAGAGATCCCTAAACTGATTTTAAACAATAATCTATTTGGTCTTGATATAGATAAACGTGCAGCACAATTAGCCACATTTGCTTTAACTATGAAAGCCAGAGAATATGACCGACGATTGTTCAGTCGAGACTATCAGGTTCATATCCATAGTATTGAAGAAAGTAATACGATTGAAATTGAATATGTAGAACTATTTGCAGATGGAAATACAGATGTAAAAAACGCTACAGAATCATTAGTAAGTGTATTTAATGATGCAAAACTATACGGATCCATCCTTCAAATGCCAGAGATTGATATATCATTAGTTGAAGAACAAATAGAAGCAATTAAAAACAAAACAGAGATTGACATTTTTACGACTGAATTAATTGAATACGTCTTTCCTCTAATTGAGGATTTGATCGATCAATATAAATCATTAAGTAAAATATATGATATCGTCATCACGAACCCACCTCGTATAATAAGTTTGTAGTTAAGAATTGTTCTTAACTTAGTTGATTGATTAACTGTTTGAAAGAATGGAGCTTTCTCCCCCATGGGGGAGAAAAATTTCAAAAAGTCGCTTTTGATGATCC
>NZ_BAAGPH010000114.1:0-7401 GCF_054784355.1 Alkalibacterium psychrotolerans
CCTGGAGTACGTGTCTTAGTCGACAACCTAATTGTACCATATGGGGGGGTTCCTTTTTTCTATGTTTTAAAAAAGTTGATTTATCAGGTGTTAAACACGACAAATAATTATGAAATTGGCTCATTTACCAAAAAGCGAGAAACTCACTAAACTTTCTTTGATGTTAAGTAAATAGGTCGTTCTGTGGGTCAAACTACACTACACTAGCAAAAACGTTCAGTTCAGTTTTACGAACTGAACAATTTAATCGATATCCAGGGACTCGATGCAGTTTGCCCTGAAATTCAAGCGGTAAACTCGTCACTCAGACGTGTTTAATCTTAATAAGAGACAGTAAACTACACTCGTAGTGCATAATTGTTTAGTATTTGATTCCAACTCAAAATATCCCCTGAGCCATACCGTTTCCTTTGCTATAAACCGCTTTATTTGGTACGTTTAAGCTAAGAAAGTACGGTTAAAGGAGGATAATGGAATGGATAAAAAACATGTGGTGATAACGGGTGCAGGGAGTGGTTTGGGGGCTTCTCTGGCATTGAAGTATGCGGAAATGGATTACCATGTCACGCTGCTCGGCCGGACCTACAGCAAACTGAGATATGTGGCGGATAAAATGACTTCCGACAATGTCTCACTTTACACCATAGATGTGTCGTCCGCTGATGAAGTAGAGAAAGTGTTCAATGAAATTAGAGAAGAAAGCGAACAAATTGATGTCCTTGTCAATAATGCGGGTGTCGGAGTTTTTGATGATGCGGAGAAACTGACCACTGATGTGATTGATCAGATGATTGACATTAACCTCAAAGGGACGATTTTTTGCACACAAGCAGTCTTGCCGGAGATGAAAGAGAGAAATGATGGGACCATTATTCAGGTCATTTCCACTGCCGGTCTGGAAGGAAAAACCTTAGAATCGGTCTACTGTGCCAGCAAATACGGTCAGCGCGGCTTTACCGAAAGTATCATCAAGGAGCTGAACGACACCGATATTCATGTCCTAGCTGCTTATATGGGTGGTATGAAAACAAGCTTCTGGGATGACATGTATTCTAAAGATGAGATTGAGCACCTCATGGACCCAGACGATGTGGCTGATATTATCTTAGCTAACGTAAAACCACGTCAAAACTTAACTGTTCCAGAAATTGTTATCAAGAATCATATACCTGAGTCAAAGTAGTGCACTAAATATTTTTCAAAAAAAGTGGGCTCATACATGAAACACCCACGAAAGTTAGACAAAATAATCTAACTTTAGGGGGTGTTTGTTTAGCCATATTTATCTAAACTCTAAAATTAATTATTGGGGATGATCTGTTCAGCTTTAGCTACAAGTGATAATTCGTAGCAATCATCAGCCATTCATCATTATCCGTCTTCAAATAGGTCTGGTTATGCTGCTTAACCAGCATTTTAAAGCCGCCTCCTTGATAATGAATAACTTTATGATGGTGTGGACAGACTACTAAACAATTTTTGTAATGATCGATGAGTGTGTTCGATTCATCGTTTGCAGTTGCGACATCGTTAAAACTACTAACGGGTTTGATGTGATGCATTTCCACATAGTTTTGTCCGTTATTAGTAACTATTGCTGGAATACTATTATCTTTTGCACAAATTTGGCAGCTGTAGCCATAGAGTTCCTTCAGTTTCCTGACAAGCATACTGTTTCGTTTAAACTTTTCCTTACTCTCTGTATACTTTGCAAGGGAGCTGTTCAACGCTTCCAAATCTTCCAGCATATCTTCAATTTGCGTGTTTTCGTTTTTTGTACGAGTCACAAATTTATAAGGGATGTTCCATTTTTTTAATACTCCGGTTGCAGTCGTTTCTATCGATTTAGCATATCGACTAAGCTGTGTATACAAAGCGGAGTGTGTCTCAATGATAACAACGTTATTAACTCTAGATTCTTCCAGAAGTTCCCTCATATCTTGTTCATCCAAAATCTCAACTTCTGTAGTCCAATCATACAATTCTGTATCCAGTTCAATCTCATTTAATTTTTTCTGTTCATACCCATATTTCTCACGCAGAAACTCTTTTAAAGATTTGTTCTTTCCGTAAGCAGTAGTTGCCAAAGAATTATATAAAGGATCATATGAATCAATATAGATATAGTTATTTTTAAAATTTCTCTTTTTCAGTTTTTGCTTGATTCTTTCCTGTGTCGCATCAGTATTGCGAGTGGTGATATAGTTGTAACCCATTTGTTCAATAAACTCTTTGAATGACTTGCCGTTTCTATTTGCGTTATTGGAAAGAAAAGCGTACTCGGGTGAATGTGCCGGTATTTTTACGTTCTTACCTTCAACAATAAATTTTTCGATAATTTTCTTAAAACGCTCACTATCAGCATAGCGTTTATCTTTGTAATCATGTACATCATCATATCCTAGGTATCGAAGCAAATCTAGTCGCTCAGTAAACGTGCTCTCTTTTAATATGTCATCCAGCTGCGCTTTCATGGACGCATTAATTGACCCATCTGCTTCTAAATGACTTTCGACCTGTTCTTTAAGCTGGAACAGTTTCTTGTGCTTACTTTCAGAAAAATCCACGTACCCGTTTGCCTTTAACTGACCCCACAGCTCGCTTCCGTTTAGCTCAGTAAAGTATACACCTTTTTTGTCATTATCCCTGTCAAGTAGAGATAACTTTAGTTCATTCATACTACCTACTTTATTAAAATTTGTCAGCAATTGGTAGTGCATCCCGGACTCCGGATCATGCAGATGCCACTTTTTCGGTTTAATCAGTTGATTAATGAGCTGATTAACTTCTTTAGTTGTTAAATTTCTGGGCTTCCAGAAATAATGTCTGTTAGGCGTTTTATCCATGTGGGGGCTAATCGCTTGACGCTTAACGCCAAAAAAACCTGAATAGTCTGATTGAATAAAGTCGTAGTCTTTAATTATTTCCTTCATGCGCTTTATATCGTACGCCATGAGTTTCTCAAATCCCATTTTCTTCAACAAGGCTGTTTCACTAATATTCATTTCTTTAGCCTGAATTTTTAAAATAGAATACACAGAGTGAGTCTTCAGTTCCTTTATGCTGTCATAAATATAATTCGGATATAATTCCAATAGTCGCTTTTTTAGACCTTTCTCCGTTTGAGCATCCATAAGTTTCCTCCTAGCTTGTTTATAAGTACTAGTCATTAGCTTATTTCATTTCATCAATAATACTATCAGTATATCACATGTAAGCGCTTTTTATGCTGTCAGTTAGGCCATTTTACACTCTTTAAGTAAAAAGTGCGCCTCAATCAAGAGACACACTTTTGTTATTTTATAATATATTCCCTACCTTTGACGGATATCCTGCAGGGCTTCATGAATTTTGAACACCACGATAATGAGTTCGCAGTTTATTCTAATCATCAATGGTCCTATCAAAATGATAAGAATACCAGCTAAAACACTCTGACTCATGACTGCCAATCCTGCGAGAACCGTTACGACCAGGCCTATTACAAATATAATTTCAATTATTCTTGGCGTAATCATCCGGTCAAACTTAAAGTAGGATTGTGCTCTTACGTTAGTTTGATTGTATTCCTGATAACTCATATAACACGTCCTTCTCAATTTATTTATGTTTATTCACTCAATGAAAAATAAATACCACTGGCGAAAAATTCATCCATAACCAAGAGACTGTCATCGCCTTCAGGAACATATTTAGTTATGCGTCCGGAAGTTGATCCACCTGGAAAAAGGTCCACAAAGCCGTATTCATTGCCAGATAAGCTGGCATATTCATCTTGCGCCACTTCACTTCCAGTAGAATCTACTACAGAGAACCACGGGACAACCGTATATGGAACGTCTTCGTCTCCCTCATGTAATGTTCCTTCAAGACTAATGATGACCCATTCCATTCCTTCAGGAGCTGGTTCATTAAAACTGTTCTCTTCTTCCAATGTAGCCCAGGCTTCTTCGCCTCTAACCACATCCGTGACGGCAATTTCATAAACGGCATCGTACTGGTCTTCAAAATCTTCGCTGCGATAAGTATCTTCAAAAGTAATCGACTCGCCAAGCGGAACCGGATTAGTGCGTCGACCTACATCACTGGATGATTCTTCCTCAGAGTCTTCTTCATTATCTTCCTCTTCTTCACCATCTTGATTGTCTTCATCAAGGTCTCCCTCTTCGTCTGATTCTTCTGCTTCGACTACTCCCTCGTCAGAACTTTCCTCTGTAGTTTCCTCTTCCACTGGGTCTGAATCCACGTCCTCTTCACACGCTGCTAGCACGAGCAAAAGGCACGAAAACAGTATAGTTTGTCTTATTAAACGCTTTGGCATATGTGTACCTCCTCGAGTGTCTACGATGATAAACCATTTAGAAATATGTTCAGCTTAACACTAACGATTTGGAGATATAGCTTATAGAATCCATCCTTTCTTCCTTGAATCCTAATCGTTCCGAAAAGTAAAATCACCCTTTCTTTAAAATAGCGCTTTCATTATGTTCACTTCACTACAAAGATAGATTTATTTCCATCATAATTTTTATAATATTAATTTGTATTTTTTATCTAATGAGAACGTTATAGTGTAAAAGCAGCGGGCTGCTTTACTCCATTTAGTGTCTAGTTCTTTTAAAGTTTTTCACCCAAACTACACGCTTACGCCCATTTTGTTTAGTTCAGAAAAATGAACTACACGATTCAGCCTAATAAATGGGTTTGAGTGTAGTTCGCTATATTAAAATAGCGCCTTACTTAACGCGCACTATAGTTCCTGCCTTCAAACTAAAATAAACTACACGATTCCATTAAATTGTTTAGTCCACAAAAAAAGCACCCGCTAACCATCTAAAATTAGCGGGTACTTTCATCTTTAAATCTTATTTCAAATCTCTCACTTCGTCAAAATGCTTAATCTCCAGTTGTTCTCCCGAAAGTAAGGTATACTTCGTATCTCCTTCAGTCATCTCCACTTTAATATGACGGTTCTTAAACTGAATCGTAAACCGCAGTGCCTGCCACTCTTTCGGTAAACGCGGCTTGAAGGTCAGCTGATTATCCACAACCGACATGCCGGCAAAACCAGTGACTATGCTCATCCAGGTGCCGCCCATATTGGCTGCGTGGACGCCATCTTTTGTGTTGCTCTGCATGTCGTTCAAGTCCATCAGCGCGGTATCCATGAAGTAGCTGTAAGCTTTGTCCATTCGGTCCAAAGCGCTGGCCGCGATGCCGAAAATGGATCGTGACAGTGAGGAATCATGAGTCGTGACCCCTTCATAATAGTCATAGTCCCTTGCTCTTTGTTCCAGTGAAAAGACTTCCGGGAAGACAATTTGAGCCAGTACCGTATCCGCCTGCTTATTGACCTGATGCTTGTAAATAGTCATCGGATGATAATGTAAGAGCAGTGGGTGGTTTTCATCGGGCGTATTCTCAAAATCCCAGACCTTCTTACTGAAGAAGGAGTCGTCCTGCATCGACAGCTGACGCTCTTCGTCATATGGGAAGAACATTTTATCAGCTGCTTTTTTCCAATCTTCTAATTCCGATTCTGTAAAGCCGATTTTTTCCAGAACGTCTTTCGCTTCTTTTACATCAGCTTCCAGAACTTCTTCAATCCACTCAGCTGCAAGCAACAGATTCTTCTGAGCAATCAAGTTAGTATAATAATTATTATTGACCAAAGCCGTGTACTCATCCGGGCCGGTGACTTCGTTCAGGACAAAAGCGCCCTGTTTTGTCTCGTCAAAATGTCCCCACTCATAGTAAAAGCGTGCTGTTTCACTGACAATTTCCAGTCCCTTGTTCCATTTAAATTCTGCATCATCAGTAGCCTGCACGTATTCATCCACCGCATGCGCAATATCGCCATTAATGTGAATCTGAGCTGTTCCGGCTGGATAATAAGGACTAGCTTCTTCCCCGTTAATTGTTCGCCAGGCAAAGAGTGCGCCAGTTTGAATCGCCATTTCACGTGCACGGTCACGGGCCTGTTCTAAAATAGTATAGCGGTAAGACAATAGTGACTTGGCCACTTCAGGCTGCGTGTAAATGAAAAATGGCATCATATACATTTCCGTATCCCAGAAATAATGTCCCTCATAGCCTTCACCGGTCAGTCCTTTTGCCGACATATTGCGCTTGCCGTCACGTGCAGCTACCTGATTTAAATGGAACAAGTTGAAACGCAGTCCAAGCTGTAGTTGATCGTCTCCGTCAATTTCAATGTCAGACTGTTTCCAGAATTCAGCCATGTCTTCTAAGTGCTGAGCTTTTACACTTTCAAAACCTAAATCACGCACTGTCTGCACCTGATTATGAAGATGTTTCAAGACTTTTTCAGCATCCTCATCTGAAATGAACTGATTACTGTAGGCAGTAAACTGTTCAAATGTCACTGAATCGCCTTCTTCAATCGTCCCTTCAAACGTAACCGATTGTTTATCTAAATGTCGCTGTAACTTTTCAGAAGACGTCTTCACTGCAGAGCCTATCCATAGCGACAAATCAGACGCTTTTGTTTTAATCTGGACATAAGTCGCATCATCTTTCATTTCTCTTTTTTCAATAGTAAAACGTCGCTCTTTTTGAGCCTTAACTCGCGGATCGTTGTCATCTTCAGCCGTCTGTTTTCCTAACGAATCCAATTCGTCCATTTCAAAGGAGACTTTAATCGGTACATCTGATTCGACGGCTTTAATTTTCAGTGACTGAGCCACAATTTCTGGATAACGGTAAGAAACTAAGCGTTCAAACTGCCCTTCAATCACCTCACCACTCGGTGCTTGCCATTTAAAGGTGCGCGTCAACAAGCCTTCTTTCAAGTTCAGCTCACGTGAATGAGAAAGTACCGTACCTTCTTCCAATGTAAAAAGCGTACCATTCACTTCAATAACCACATGCTTGCCGTGCGGTACGGGTATCACGGTCTGATGGTTTTTCGCATACCCATAAGCCCACTCGCCATACTGAATTGGTTCACTGTCATAGTAACCATTCACTAAAGTCGCTTCACTGTGCCCATAATCAGACACCAAATGGCTTTCTTCCAGACTACCACGTGTACCCACATGACCGTTTGATAAAGCAAACAGCGTTTCGTTTTGTGCAATTGTTTCGGGATTAGTACTTTCCTCTTTCAGTACCCAGTTTGTCTGATTTAAATCTAGGGAATTCATATTAAAAATCTCCTTTTCTTTATTAGTCTCTCAAAGCGTTAGATATCTATCTAACAAATGAAATCGCCATCATTGTTTGCAGAAATTGTAACATACAAATAGTTAAATGAGTCAAGTCCATAATATTGTGTAAAATACAGTACACTGTTTTCGTGTCTTAACCTTGCGGTCAAAATTGAATATATTTTCGAGTTGAACTTAGCCAGTCTTCGTGACAATCAATAAGAACTGCACC
>NZ_BAAGPH010000115.1:0-7623 GCF_054784355.1 Alkalibacterium psychrotolerans
CATTGATGAGAAAGAGTGGTCGGGAAACCAACTTTATCTTATCATGAAGTGAGGCTTTTTTTGACCCCACGCTGAAAGCTTTCCTGAACCCCCGGCATAGCCGGGGGTTTTCCAAGTGCATAAAAAAAGCACTCTTATCCATCTAAGATAAGAGTGCTGCCAATTATACGTTCAGGCAAAACAGGTAAACAATACAGTCCACCCATTTAACGAATCTCCTCGTACTCACAGGTACGCTGAAAGATTCCGCTTCTCCTTCTTAGCCTCACGGGACTATCTTTTAAAGGAATACTATTCAACTAAAAATAACTCTAAAGGTTTCAAAATGAAAAGTCAACGTAAAATACTATTTTTTGGAATATTTTGCCTTAAGCTCCATAACGACATCCCTTAAATCTGCTGCTTTTTCAAATTCAAGATTCTTGGCAGCTTCTTTCATCTCCAGTTCCATTGTTTCAATTAGTTCATTGCGTTCCTCACGTGACAGCTGTTTGATCGTTTCTTCAGACAAGTCCTTCTCTTCGTCCTCAACAACTGAAGAAATTTTAATCAGGTCTCTGACAGCTTTTTTAATTGTTGTCGGCGTAATACCATGCTTTTCGTTGTATTCCTTCTGAATGGTACGTCTACGTTCCGTCTCATCAATGGCTTTTTTCATCGAATCAGTAATGCGGTCCGCATACATAATAACGCGACCCTGCTCGTTTCGTGCAGCTCGTCCACTGGTCTGGATGAGGGAACGGGCACTTCTTAAGAAGCCTTCCTTGTCTGCATCCAGGATAGCTACCAGCGAAACTTCCGGGACATCCAGGCCCTCTCTAAGCAGATTGATACCAATAAGCACATCGTATTTGCCGACTCGCAGGTCACGGATAATCTGTGTTCTTTCCAGCGTCTTAACATCACTGTGCAAGTACTGCACCTTGATACCAATTTCTTTTAAGTAGTCCGTCAAGTCTTCCGACATTTTCTTTGTTAACGTTGTGATAAAGACACGCTCATTTTTTTCAATCCGTTTATTTACTTCATCGATTAAATCATCAATCTGACCTTTAATCGGTCTCACTTCGATAATCGGATCCAGCAAACCAGTCGGACGGATTATCTGTTCCACAACCTGACTGGAACGGTCCATTTCATAATCAGCCGGCGTAGCGGAAATATAATTAATCTGAGGCACACGTTCTTCGAATTCCTCCAGGCGGAGTGGTCGGTTGTCCAGTGCACTTGGCAGACGGAAACCATGATCGATCAGCTGCTGTTTTCTTGCACGGTCACCATTGTACATCCCTCTTATCTGAGGCATGGTAATATGTGACTCGTCAATGATGAACAGGGAATCTTTTGGGAAGAAGTCCAATAGCGTGTAGGGTGCTTCTCCGGGTTGTCGTCCATCCATGTGACGTGAGTAATTCTCAATCCCTGAACAGTAGCCCATCTCCATCAGCATTTCAATGTCATAGTTTGTCCGCTGCTCTAACCGCTGCGCTTCCAGCAGTTTATTGTCTCTATGCAGTTCTTCCAGTCTGACTTTCAGCTCGGCTTGAATCGCTTCTATCGCAGAGCGGGTCTGCTCATCATTTGATACAAAGTGAGTGGCCGGAAAGACCGCAACAAAAGACAAATCGGCTTTTACTTCTCCAGTCAGGACGTCCACTTCTCTGATTCTGTCTATCTCGTCTCCGAAAAATTCTACTCGGACAGCTTCACTTTCACGGGAAGCAAGGAAAATCTCAACAATATCGCCCCGGACACGGAATCGGCCACGCTGAAAATCAATATCATTCCGTTCAAACTGCATCTCCACCAGTCGTTTGAGAAGAGCTTCGCGTGTGATTTCCATGCCGGTTCTCAGAGAAAGAACGTGTTCGCGATAGTCCTCTGGATTAACCAGTCCATAGATACAGGAAACAGAGGCTACTACAATCACATCACGTCTTTCCAGCAGAGAACTGGTGGCAGAGTGTCTGAGCTTGTCTATTTCGTCGTTAATGCTCGCATCTTTTTCAATGAATGTATCCGTTGATGGAACATAAGCTTCCGGCTGATAGTAGTCATAGTAACTGACAAAGTATTCCACGGCATTATCCGGGAAAAACTCCTTGAACTCTGTATAGAGCTGACCGGCAAGTGTCTTGTTATGCGCCATGACAAGGGTAGGCTTGTTTACCTGCTGAATAACATTGGACATGGTAAAGGTCTTACCTGTACCGGTTGCGCCTAATAGGACCTGTTCTTTCTGTCCTTCATTGATTCCCTTGACGAGCTTTCTTATAGCTTCCGGCTGGTCGCCGCTTGGTTTGTATAATGATTTCAGATTAAAAGAGTCTTGAGCCATTATGTTTCTCCTTTTAACGTTTTACTTAGTTTATCATAAAAAAAGTATCCTCATAGACTGTAGCGTCTTAGAGAATACTTTAATGGTTATTATGCTAATTTTTTGCTTAAAAGAGACTTGTCTCTAGCAGCTTTGTTTTCGTGGATATGACCTTTTGAAGCAGCTTTGTCGATAGCTTTAACAGCTTCAACATATAACTCCTGTGCATTGTCATCGTTATTTTTTACAGCAGCTAAAAAGTTTTTCTTGGCAGTTCTCATAGCAGTAACTTGCCCTTGATTGTTTTGTCTCTTTTTAACGTCTTGTCTCTGTCTTTTGATTGTCTGAATCATATTTGGCATAGGTAAACACTCCTTATTTCATTTTAATCTACTGGTTACATTGCGGTGTACGAATACTCTTGCGATAATAACCATAACGGTTGATTTCTTCAACATTCCCCATTTTACAACATCTGGAATCTATTTTCAATGAAAACTTTCAGCACTTTATAAATACGTCTACAAGTTTGCAAATTGCCAGATAAATAACTCTACCTGCAGTTCAGGATTTATCTTTCCAGTCTTCACTTCGTAATCAGCTGTAATCAGCAGATGATGCGCTTGTGATAAGGCAGACTGTGAAAACTGCTTTTCTTTCTGGCCAGCCAGTTTCACTCTATACGGGTGTACCTTCAGTATCGAAGCTATATCTGACTGCTGGTATCCTTTGCTTTTAAGTATTTTCACTTGTATCAGCAGTCTGAACTGACTGATCATCAGAGCCAGTATTTTTATCGGGTCTTCTTTTTGTGTAAGAAGATCCTGATATAACTCGATTGCTTCCTTTACACGCTTATTGAGCAGACGTTCATTTAAGTCAAATATATTCTGCTCCAGAGATTTAGAAACCAGTTTCCGAACCGAGTCGTCCGTTATTTCTCTTTCTCCATACAGATAGGTCGTCAGTTTTTCTGCTTCTCTCATGGCCAGCGACAAATTATAGTCCGTCAGACGAAGTAGCAGTTCCAGTGGTTCATTGTCAATCGTAAAGCCTTTATCGGCAAAGAATTCCTGAAGATAGGTCTTTGTCTCTTTACCAGAAGCCGGATTGACTTCAAGTGCCTCTGTCGCTTTCAGCATGGTTTTTGTAATTTTTTTACGTTTATCGAGCTTCTCATATGGTGCCAGAAAAACCAGTACCGAAAAATCTGATGGGTTATTAACATATGCCTCCAGCTTTTCTATAGTATGTGTCAGTCCGGCCGGCGCCTTTTTTCCACTAAAGATATAACTGTCGTGCACCACCAGCAACTTTTTCTGTCCAAAAAATGGAAAACTCTCCGCTTCATGAATAACATCATCCACTGTGGAGTCATTTAGATTAAAATGAATGGTATTGTTAGGATCTTCATCGTCCTGTTTCATTCGATCGTTAAAAGCAGTCAGCAGCCTCTCGATAAGCAGCTCTTCAGTTCCCCAAATAAGGTAGCAAGGCTTCAGTTCTTCTTTTTTTATGACCTTGATTGTTTTTTCTACTGTCTTCATTCATAGTCTCCTTGTGACGAATTCGTCCAGAAATTCTGTCCATATTTACTCACCCAATTATCCAGTAGCCTGTAATCTGAAAACCTATAGTGAATACTGCCATGTAGATCTGTTCTATATGTTTCACTCGTGTTTTCTTTTAATCTGGACAGCACCTCATCATGAGGGTGATTAAAGCGATTCGTTTCTCCTACTGAAATCAAAGCATATTCGGGTCCAATCTGTTCAAGAAATTTTTCGGTAGTTGAACTGGAACTTCCGTGGTGGGCAACTTTCAGTACATCTGCCTCCAGGCCGGGGTAGTCTCTCAAGAGTTGTTCTTCTCTTTCGAACTCTATGTCACCCGTAAACATCCATACAAGTTTACCATATTTACCAATGAGTACAACAGACTGGTTGTTGATATTTTCTTTGTCTTTTAAGCTGTCCTTCAGCACTGTCAGCCGGTCAGAGAAACTTACTGTTGCTGACTGGTCAATAATGTTAAAGCTGGTCCGTTCCATATTCATTCTGTTCAGCTGTTCATGAAAAGACGAATCAGTTAAGGTCTCAGTGGTTCCGGCAATTGATGACACAGGAATATGCTCAGCCATACTGGCTAATTCTCCATAGTGATCATAATGGAGATGTGTAATCAGGACAGTATCAATTCTATCAATACCCATGCTTTTCATTAATGGTACGAGGACATGGCTACCCAGCGCAAACTGGCTTTGCTTCACTTCCCATTCTTCATACTCTCTCCAGTTAACCGCGCCACCTGTATCTATCAATGTAACATCTCTATTGAAAGGCTCTTTTATTAAAATAGCATCTCCCTGACCCACATCAATCATAATAATTTCTCCAAAAGGCGTAAGCCTGTTCGAGGCAGCTAGACTGATAAATACTATGACAAATAGGCAAGCGGACAGCCAGCTCATCCGTTTTTCCATCATAAGCAGTAGAAGAATGCCTGTCAGTGCCCATAAAACCATTACTGCCACTGGTAATCGACCTGAAACGAAAACAAGAGAAGCTGCCTCTTCTATCCCATAGGTCAGTGATTCCATTAGTGTGATTACATCCGACAATAGCTGATCAAGGATTAAAAAGACTGCCGTACCTCTTAGAAGGGGTGATAAAGCAAATAGTAGAATCAAGCCGGGTAACAGCAGTAAAGAAATAAACGGTATATAGATACTGTTAAACAGCAGCGCTCCCAGGGAAAACTCAAAAAAATGGTAGCTTAGAACTGGAATTGAAGCAATAAACAGAATGCCGTTTAATACTGCATATTGCGTAAATAATGACAATGACCTGAAGAAGGGCTGTCCGGAAAGCAGGATAATCAGGAAACTCATTAGAAAACTAAGTTGAAAGCCTACGGTTAGTATAACTGCAGGATTAATTAGAAGCAGGCTAATCAAGGCTACGCTCCAGCAATCCAGTGTATGGATAGACTGCTTTCTTAAGTCATACAGGTTTTTTACTCCGTGCTGGACAGATGCCCGGTAAACACTGACACCCAATCCAGTAAATACAGCGTAAACGAGTAAAAACACCAGCTGTAATGTTAGACTGCTTTCACGGGTGACTCTAATTTTCAGAACAGCTTTGTTCAATCCTCCCAGTAACAAAGAAATATGTAGGCCGGATATACTCAACAGGTGCATAAGGCCGAGATTTCTAAATGACTGAATGACTTCTTCCGACAATGCACTTCTGTCCGCAAACAAAAGTGCTCGAACATACAGACTGGTGACTGAACTAAAAACCATGTCACTGTATGCCAAGGCTCTCATTCTCAGAGAATCAAGAAAGTAAGTTCTTTCGTGGAAAACCGGCAAACTGTCCATTTCAAGAAGCAGATCGGCATAAAGAACCTGTTTGATATTCTGCCGCTCTAAATACAGTTTGTAATCAAATAACTTGCTGTTGGTTGCCTGAGAGGGACTTCGAAACACTCCGGTAGACACCACCCTATTATAAGGCCGGAAAAGTTGTTCTTTTTCACTCTCAGTTTTAATGGTGTAGTGAACCATGACTTTTTGAGTGGTCTGGGAATCTTTTATAGCCCCCTGAAATTTCAACTGATTGCCGTCAACTTTCCAGGACGTCTGTTTGACCTCAATAATATAGGGCGTGTCAGATACTTCCTCAAAGTACAGACCCTCTTGGCTGGCAAATGTTTGAAGGACACTAAGCGCAATCAGCAAAAGAGCAAGATAAGCGAGTGATTTGTCTTCCCATAATGCCAGTCTTATCAGCAAAACTAAACATATAACAAGAAACATCCAGCTGGACAGTTGGACGGCTGTTACATAGAGAAATAACAGAATAGCAGGAAAAACTAGTTTCCCCTTAATAAAGTCTACTCATTAGTTTCAGGTTTATAAAATACAGTATCAATGCTCTTGAAAAATTCAGAAGGTACAGATATTTTTTCGGTTTTAACGCCTGCGCGTTTAAGCAGCTCGACAGCGTAATCATGATTGTGGTAATCTTCCAGATAAAATATTTTATTGATGCCGCTTTGTATTAACTGCTTAGTGCATTGCAGACAGGGGAAATGTGTGACATAAACGTCAGCTCCTTCAGTCTTGACGCCAAACTTTGCACACTGCAGAAGTGCGTTTGCTTCAGCGTGGACAGTTCTGACACAATGACCGTCCACCACATAGCAGCCGTCATCAATACAATGGACATCCCCACTGACAGACCCATTATATCCGCCTGATATCACTCGTTTGTCTCTGACAATGGTTGCACCAACAGCTAATCTGCTGCAGGTACTGCGCATGGACAGCAGCATACTCTGGGACATAAAATACTGATTCCATGGAATGCGTTCACTCATTTTCAATCTCTCCATTCAACTCAATAGGTATTCTTTTAAGTTTTTAATCAGTATACTAGAGGCATGGGACCGATTCAATCATGTTTTCAGTTTACCGTTATCTGATTCTGAATTTTTTCAAGAGTTTTGACTCCAATACCTGAAACGTCTGTCAGTTCATCTATGGTTTTAAATAATCCATTCGCCTCCCTGTAATCGATAATAGACTGGGCCTTTTGAGGACCGATACCGTTTAATTCAAGCAGACGAGTGAGATCAGCTGTATTAATGTCAATTAACTGGTCAGCCTTCTCTTCCGTCGTCTCTGGACTGACAAGGGAGACAGTGACTTCCTCTCCCTTATAAGGCACATATATCAGCATCTCATCCGTTAGGTGCATTGCAAAATTAACCGCATTGGCTTCTGCATCTGCTATTAAACCCCCGGCTTTTTTAATCGCATGATCAACTCGTTCCCCTTTAGTCAATTCGTACACCCCCGGTGAAACGACAGCTCCCTTAACATCTACCAGCAAGGGATAGTCTTCCACTTCCCGTTCACCTGTCTCCACCTCTTCTTCTAAGCTGTGCTCCATTTCCAGTAAATCCGCCATACTTACTTCAGCTATTTCTTCTTCATTACTGATTGTATCTGTTGACGTATCCGAAAATACATACCGACCCAGCATAACTGACAAGCTGATACAGACAATTGCTATTGGCAGACCATACTGCTTTACCTTTTCCACATCGTCATCCTCCTTTCATGCACCTTATATATAATATTATCTTTTTATTTTAAATCTCACTTTTTATCGAGTAGGAGACTAGTCATTAATTGACTAGTCGACCTCTCACACCACCGTACGTACGGTTCTCGTATACGGCGGTTCAATAACTTGAATATCTCTAACGTTCATACAGTAGTATTAAATCTTTTA
>NZ_BAAGPH010000116.1:0-8692 GCF_054784355.1 Alkalibacterium psychrotolerans
ATGACCTTCTTCTGTAGGCATCCTGTTCGAAAACACATTATTTTGGAAGAAAGTATCTGCCTAATTTAAAAAATGGCAGTTTGTTCAAAAAAACAGGTTAAATTTAAAGCTATGAATTATTCAGGTTCTTATATACGTCAAGGTCTATTGTCTATCAAACCACATGACTTACCTGTCATGTATCGTCTGAAACCAAGAAAAAACCAACATAGTAATCCTAAGGGCAAAAACAAAAGAATCCTAGGTGCCAGTATCACCGATCGTCCAGAGGACGTATTATCAAGAGAATCATTTGGACACTGGGAAGCTGATTTGGTTAAAGGGAAGAAAACGAAAAATGAACCGGCAATCATTACCTTGGTGGAGAGAAAAACACGCTATGCCATTACTAAGAAAATCAGCGACTATAAAAGTCAAACGGTTAAAAATGCCTTTGAAGAGATTCTAGCAGATAACCCTAACCTATTTGCTTCAATCACTTTTGATAATGGTTCGGAATTCGCCTGAATGTCTGAACTCAATACAGACGTATATTTTTGTCATGCCTACGCATCCTGGGAACGGGGCTCAAACGAAAACTTCAATAAACTCTTGAGGGAATTCATCCCTAAAGGAAAATCCATCCATCTTTTTTCAGAAATGGATATCGATCAAGCCGCTCAGGCAATCAATAGAAGGATTGGAGAAGTGATAGGGTTACGTTCATCAGAAGAGTATTTTCTACAATGTAGTATTTAAAATTTCTCTTCCCCTAGGGGAAGAAGTAAAGAGATTTAAGTTCAACGAATCATGTAACAGAAAGTGTTGCATTTAACTTTACAACTCAAGTAAAATATTTCATTGTTTGCTTGAATAATAAATGCTTCAAAATTTAAATGTTTAATTCTTAATTGCTAGCAAGCTATGAAAGATACTCATCATACTCCCCAAGCTGCACAAAATCATAACCCTGCTCTCTCAGCATCTCGACACCTTCTTTTACGCCGGCGCTGATGTCTGACTGGGGTTTGTTCATATGAAAGAGGAAAATGGAACCTTCGCTGGCTGAGTTGAAGGAGTTGGCGATTTGTTCCTGGTTGAAGGTTCCGCCCGCATCGCCTAGAACGTTATAATTTACGGCTTTCAGACCCAGTGTTTCAATGATTTCTACGGCAACGTCATCATAGTAAGCCGTCCCTGACCTGAAGTAGTCCGGCGATTCACCGGTCAACTCTTCGATGCGCTCTTGGTTTTTATAGATTTCATCAAAGACTTCTTCCACATTTTCCGTCCCCATGATGCCATAAGCGGATTCTCCGTCAACTGATAGAGGCTTGTGGTAGTAACCGTGATTGGCTATTTCAAACAAGGGGTTATCGGCCAGCTCATTGAACGCGTTCTCATTTGCTTCAATCCACTGGGCATTGATAAAGAGTGTGGCCGGAATCTGCTCGCCTATAAGAAAATCAATTAGTTCTTCGTCAAAGGAGTCTGGCGTCCCGTCGCAGGCATCAAAAGTCAGTGCCACCACTTTCTCATCCGTGTCGATTTGTGTAATGACTCCCTCGACGTTTTCACCCCAGTCTGTAGGCGTGGCATTTTCAAATTGGTCAACGATGCTGGCTTTCAGCTCGTCGTAATCTGGCGCATCCTCTTCAGCCGTTTCTTCATCAGCCTCATCTTCAGCCAGGTCATCTTCTGATTCGTCATCTGTATCATCTAACTCTTCATCAGCTTGTTCTTCAGACTGCTCATCATTTTCTGTTATTTCCTCAAATTCGGGAGTTGCGTCATTCGTCCCCTCATCCGCACAGCCGGCCGTTAATAACACCAGCATGGAAAGTAAAATCAGTTTCACCTTGTGTCCCCCTAAAATTCATCCGTCTTTTAATTAAATTCATTTGTATACCTATTGTAGCTGTCCTCACTCGCTCCGGCAATGTTGTATAGTCCAAGTTACCCTTCCCCACTAAGTATTTGCTTGACGAACGCCTCTTTACTATCTGTATACTCAGCAATGCCTTCAGAATTGTCTGCTAGAAATGTGGTTTTGATTTTTTCATATTCTTTTCTGGCCGCTGGATGGGCATTCAGGTAGTCTCTGAAGAAAATAAGGTCATTCCAAAGTGTGCCCTTGTATTCTGTCAGATGAATAAAATGTGTTTTGCTCTCAAAAGTTTCATCCGTAAATTTGGCGAATACTATTTCATTTGGTCGCTCGACTCTCAGCCGATAAAAACCGAAGTCTTTTAAGTTTTTAATGAGTTCTGTCAGGTCAGCTTCCAGTGACTCAATTCCCACAACTATATCAATGACCGGCTTAGCCATTATTTCTTTTATCGCCGTACTGCCGACATGCTCAATCTGATGAGGATTTAGACTGGTTGATTTAACAATATCTGCTTTAACTTGTTCAAATTCTTCTTTCCAGCCATCGTCATGATTGGCTAGACGCACTTCATTTCTTTTCAAACCTAATTCCACCTAAATCCTCTCCCTTTAATCGACTGTCCTCAGTATAGACTGTTAAATCAAAAAAATGCAGTCTGAAAATGAGACTTTATGTATGGTATACTATATATGCAAGAATATAATTAACCTTTCTTTTTACATAGGAGGATTCACAATGACTATCACTATCCTCGCAAGAGAGATTCCGGGTTCCTTCGTTCGTTATAAAATTAAATTGAATGGCAGACACTTCACGAAGCTATCACTTGGAGAAGAAAAGGAGCTACATTTTTCAGAGCCTACTGCTGAGATTCAGGCCAAGCAACTATTCGGAAAAAGCAACAAGCTGACCGTTAGTGATGGAGACCGTATTGAAATTAGACTGTCAGAATGGTATGTTCTTCGCATCTTGATTTTTATTCTATCCACTTATAGTCTCCTTGCATTCGGCCTAATCGGAACAAGTTATTTTATCCTCAGCGCGGGAGCTTTAGTCATTCTTTTAGGCTATTTTGAGACCTTTACACTGATTAAAGTTGAGTGATTTTAGGTTGAGAGCTATCGAAAGTCTTATTCAATAGTATTAAAAATAAAGGGGACTACATATGAAAATTAAAGTCAGACGCAAAAGTAACATTCTTTCGGGCGCCTTGATAAAAAATAAACTATATATAAACGGTGAATTTTATGGAAAAATTGCTCATGAAGAAGAACGGGAACTTTCGATTCCAGAGAACAATTCAGAACTTCAAGTGAAGCAGTTCAGTGGCAAAAGCAATAAACTTGTCGTCAGTGATGGGGATAGTGTTGAAATCCGACATACTCCCTGGCAATTCGCCATCTACATCTTTTTGTTCATGCTGGGATTTACTTTCCAGATCCTTAATCTAACGAACACCTTGATTTATTTCATAGCGATTCTACTTGTCTTTCTTGTCTTTTACAGAGGAATCAACCTCTTTAGATTAACAAAAAGACACGGACATCTAAATAACTGACCAAAAAAGGACCGGATGCCCCAACCAATGGGTTATCCGGTCCTTTTCAGTTACTGGCTACTCTATCAGTTCATGATCGCCTGTTTCATAGTCCAGCTCGATTCCGTCTTGCTGGTTCGGTACAAAAACGTTAAAGGTCAACGTTTCGCCGTCATCATCGACAGAGAAGCCTTCCATGACAATGCCGTGGGATAAGAGATTATCGCCTTCAAACAGCGGTGTCACCCGGTAGCGGACCTGCATCTCTTCCTCTTCGACCACGTTCGCGACGAAGTTTTCAAACGGCAGCATGCCTTCAGCGTTAAACTGACGGGTACCGGTCATTAAATTCTCACGCCCATCGTAGCCGGTCATTTGATGCCCAATCAAGTGACTGCGGTTATACAGCCAGTTTCCTGAAACAATCTCATAGTTACCCTGGTTCCAGCCCGTAGGTTCAATATGTCCGATGGAGCCACGTTCTTCTTCGGGCATCAAGTCAATATCCAGCAGGGCTTCCGCCACTCCCACACGCCCCAGTTCATCAAGGGGAGTATAGGAATCGAACGGCTCACTCACTTCCAGTTCTTCAGTAGTGAAAAATGGAATGTTGTCATTCACTTCAATGTATAAAGTATCCAAAGGCAGGTCTTCCGGCCCAGGCAGATCAGCTGATTCAATGTCGTAGAGGAGATTTTGTTCCGGCTCTTCTTCAGCTTCTTCATGTTCTGCTTCCACTATTTCAGAGTCATCATCTGCTTCGTCTTCCGTTTCAGAGTCTTCACTGTGACTCTCTTCCTCTAAATCATTATCGTCTGCTTCAATCTCTTCCGTATCAGTTTCCTCTGTTTCAACGGCTTCATCCACCGGTTCACAGGCCGCGAGAAGCAAAGCCAGACTAGTCATTCCTATAAGTATTCCTTTGTATTTCATGTCAAACACCATCCTATGTAAAATTCTCTTACTTAAAGTCGTATTCTCTTTTCATTCTAACAGTTTTTTGCTGATATATATAAAATTTCCGGCAAAAAACGACCTTTGACCTGTTACTCAGCTGATTCCTGAGCTTCATTTCAGGGTCAAATACTCTTTCACCCGTAACCCAAACTATTCGTTTCTCTCAGTTAAAGGGCAAAGAGTCGTAGACCCCATACTCAACCTTATTTTCCGGTTCAGTTCCTAGGCAAACTGCTTTTGCCACGTACCCAGAAATATTTTTCAGTTCAGTTATAGGGCAAAGTGCCTTTGACCCCCTACTCAGTTCATTTTACTGTCTGGGTTCCGGGGCAACTGAACTTTCACCCCTTACTCAACGCAGAAAACTCACTCAGTTACTGGGCAAGCCGTCCGAAAAGGCTAATCCAGGCTAAAATCCTAGTCAAGAACGCCTAAATATAAGCTGCACCTGAAAAAGCTCTGGAAAACGAAAAAATGACTGAACGGATTCAGTCATTTCCTTCTTTAATATTTTTATATTGCGACAAAAGAAGCAAAAGCAATAATGGCTAATATCACCGGCAGGACTTGCACAACTAAAGCAATCCAGGCAAGGATGGGAATCCATTTTTCAACGGTATGATTTCTGGCATACAGTATCAGATATATAGCAAAGCCTATCCCGGCAATGGGAACAAAATAGGCCAGTATCAGCATAATCGCGAGCTTGAACAGTTCATCCGACTGAGTGGGTTCTCTTTGAGTCATATCAGTCTCCTTAAAAAGATTTATTATTTTCGTTTTCGCATCAATCTTTTTCGACGTGAGTAGTAGAGGTAAAGGTAAAAAAGGCCGAAAATCAGTATATAGCCTAGTCTGAGATCGACCAGCGTCTGATTGACCACGATTGAATCAGCGTAATTATAGAGTAACAGAAAGAGGATAAAGGAAAAAGGCATAATGAGTGTCAGATTATTTTTTTTCATAAGAAAAGTCTCCTTCCGGTAAACGGACGTGTCGGTTAATTTTTACAAGTTTACCATACACCGGAGACTTTACAGGTACATGGGGCTTGTAGGAAAGCGCACATGTTCTCGCCCGACTTTAGTCGTCTTCATCCTGCTGCAGCGCCTTCAAGCGGTTCGGATAATCAGTAATAATGGCAAAAAGAAGCAATTTATTGAGTTGTTTCAACTCTTCGTAGTCATTAACGGTCCATGTACTGATGGCTTTACCGTGACGGTGCGCTTCCTCAACGACTTCCCGGGTCACACTGACCGCTTTGAGATGAATGAAGTCCACCGGCAGATTTTTGGCATCCGTAATCACCCTTTCATTGAACTCAGGTACAAGGAGAGCCGTCTGAACTTCCGGCAGCTGAGCAATCATGCGTTCCAGTCTGTCCTGATAAAAAGAAGAGATAATCAGTTTCTTCTGAAGTCCGTAACGCCGTATTTCCTCGGTTACTTTCTCTTCCAGCTCCCGGTCTTTTTCGTCAATTGTTTTGAGTTCAATATTGGTCAAAAGCGGCTTGTCTTTCACCCACTTTAAATAGTCAGCAAGTGTTGGAATATCCAGTTCCATTAAATCAGGCCACCTGGGGTCTTTAATTTTAAACTGCTGAATTTCTTTCAAGGTATAGGAATCGACACTGCCTTCTCCTTCAGTCAGACGGTCAAGGGTTTCGTCATGAAAAATGATGACCTCTTTATCGCGAGTCAGTCTGACATCCAGCTCAATGCCGTCTGCACCTGTATTGTAGGCTTCTCTAAAAGCGAGCATAGTGTTTTCAGGGAAATGTCCTTTGAATCCTCTATGAGCAAAATTTCGCGTGCGCATACTACCCCACCTCTCCGTTCACTAAAAACTTCTGGTGACTTCATCTTACTTCTTATTTTATCTTTTTCATGTCCGTTCTGCACACCACATTGCTTGTAGTTTTTCATTTTTTTCGACAAAAAAGAAGCCTCTTTAATTTACAAAGAGACTTCTCAATTCTAATTATTAAGATACAGGGACAGCTCTATCAAGCAGTTTAGCAACGCCTTCAGCCAGTTCTGGTGTCACCTGGTGGAAGAGTTTCAGCTGACGGTCAATAATCTGTTCGTCGCGTACGCCTCTCAAGTGGTCGGCAAAGTTCTGATACAGACGGCTGCGCTCGTCTTCAGACATCACGTCCATAATCAGCTTGCGTGGCTGTGAGAAGTGATCGTCATTATCGTAAGGCACGCTGTTTGCTTCTCCGGAAACTTTAAACGGTTTAAGATTATCTTCTCTGGATTCTTTGATTCCGTCATAGCTGTTTGGCTCGTAGTTGACAGCTTTTCCGCCGTTATGATAGGCCATCTGACCATCACGCTGGTGGTTTCTGACTTCCGCTTTCGGCGAGTTGATAGGCAGCTGGTTGTGGTTGGTTCCCACACGGTAGCGGTGCGCATCAGCATAGGCAAACAGACGGCCTTGAAGCATTTTGTCCGGTGACGCTTCAACTCCCGGTACAAAGTTACCCGGTGAAAAGGTTGCCTGTTCAACTTCTGCGAAATAGTTTTCCGGGTTACGGTCCAGCACCATTTTACCAACCTCAATCAGTGGGTAATCATCGTGAGACCAAACTTTTGTCACATCAAAGGGATCATAAGGGTACTGAGCGGCTTCTTCTTCCGGCATAATCTGAACTTTTAACGTCCATGACGGGAAGTCGCCTTCTTCAATGGCGTTAAACAAGTCTTCAGTGTGATAATCCGGGTGTTCACCGGCAATTTTAGCGGCAAGTTCAGGGTCCATATTTTTGACGCCTTGATCGGTTCTGAAGTGATATTTGACCCAGAAAGATTCGCCTTCTTTGTTTACCCATTTAAAGGTGTGGCTGCCGTATCCGTGCATGTGACGCATGGTTGCCGGGATACCGCGGTCTGAATGCAGAATTGTAATTTGGTGAAGCGATTCTGGTGACAGAGACCAGAAGTCCCAGATCATGTTCGGGTCTTTCAAGTTCGTCTGCGGAACTCGTTTTTGCGTATGAATAAAGTCAGGGAATTTGATGGCATCACGGATAAAGAATATCGGCGTGTTATTCCCAACAATGTCGTAATTTCCTTCATCAGTGTAAAACTTAACGGCAAAACCGCGCGGGTCGCGAACTGTGTCTGAAGAACCGAGTTCTCCGGCAACTGTTGAAAAGCGGATGAACATCGGTGTCTCCTTGCCTTCATTTGAAAACAGGTCAGCCTTTGTATATTTGGCAATATCAGGGTTCGTGACAGTGAAACGGCCGTGCGCGCCAGCACCTTTAGCATGAACCACACGCTCAGGTACACGTTCACGGTTAAAGTGAGCCAGTTTCTCAATTAAATGCACATCTTGAATTAAAGTTGGTCCGTTAGTGCCAGCTGTGACAGAGTGCTGATTGTCTCCAACGGGGGCGCCAGTGGATGTTGTTAATTTGCTGTTATTTTCAATCATGTTATGTATCTCTCCTTACTTTTTATCGACTACTATATTATAATAGATATAAAATAGCAATTACAAGTGTATTATGGAAAAGTTCACTAATATTTCATCCATAAGGTTTTTTAAGTTGAAAAAGAACCAAACATGTGTTAATTTTAAATAAGTATTTGCATACAAAAACATACATAAGGAGATTGGTCTATAATGAAAAAACCCAATACAAAAACAGTTTTAGTTGCCCTCTCAGCCCTTGTTACACTTATGCTGGTCGCTCTAGTACGTGATGTTTTACCTGCATACAGCGAGCACGGTCGTTCGATGATTATCGGTACCCTTGCCTACGTTGCGATGGGTGGTATAGTTCTAGCGAAGCCACTAAACAACAAACATATCGCTGCTGTATCTGGAATCATGAGTGCGGTATTCATTGGGACTCACATTCTCATTGAAGCTGCTTTATTCTCAACTATCGGACTTGCGGCTGTCACTAACCCATTTGGATACGCTGCAGTAGCTGCTTTGCTTCTAGCCGGCGCTGCTTACCTGATCGGTAAAGTTAAAGCTTTCGAAAACGTCAGCCTTTACGTTAACGGCTTCATGACAACGGGTGTGACGCTGGTCTTTTACCATGTTGCTTCTCTGGCACCCGTTAGAGCTTCACTTCTGTTCTTCATTCCATTCGCTCTATTCTTCGCATGGACTGTAGCACAATTTGGACTGCAAGTATCTCAAGCTATTCAAACACGCAGACAAACTGCCTAATTATATCTATGGGGCTGGGAAAAAACTCCCCTAAAATGAATACATCCCTCGACCGATTTTGAAAAAAAAATGGTCGAGGGATGTTTCTTTTTTAAAGACAAAATGAGCCCCACCGGCTATAATTGAAGTACCAACAG
>NZ_BAAGPH010000117.1:0-8707 GCF_054784355.1 Alkalibacterium psychrotolerans
CAAACCAACGGTTAGCTGAGAGAAAGAACAGAAAAGAAATAGCCGTGTAATTTTTAAAAAATAGTCATTTTGAAATTAGACGAGTGTTTCCTTTTTTAAAAAGTTAGTTATGAAATTGGTTCAAATACTCTTCATTATGCTGCTGATTTTATGGTAGAATGATTAGTATCAATAGTTTGAAAGACCTTTATTTTTTAGGGAATTAAATTATTGAAGAATGGGAGGTTTCAATAAAGTGAAAGACGGTATATATTCAAGTTTAGATATTGGAACCACTTCAATTAAGGTCATTGTTTCTGAAGTGTTAAATGGGAAAATGAATGTTATTGGAGTTGGAAGTGAAAAATCAAATGGTATTAATAAAGGTTTAATAATCGATATAGATGAAACAGCTATTTCAATAAACAAAGCAGTAAAGCAGGCAGAAGAAAAATCTGGAACAAGAATTGATTCTCTGATTGTAGGTGTTCCGGCTACAAATATTGAGATTAAACCCTTCCACGTATCTGTGGAAGTTGAATCAGTCTCTCAGGAAATTGATGAGTCTCTGCTGGAAAAAATGATTGGACAAGTTGAATCCAAAAAAATCCCTTCAGACAAAACATTGCTTTCGGTGATGGTCGAAGAATTCATTGTTGACGGTTTTGACGGGATCAAGGATCCTCGAAAAATGGTCGGTAACGAAGTAGAGTTGTATGGTACGCTATTGTCTGTATCCAGAACGATTCTGCACAATATTAAAAAAAGCGTAAATAATGCAGGCTACAATGTCAGTGACTTGCTGTTTCAACCTAAAGCAATGTCTGATTTAATCATGACAGAAGATGAGAGCCGTTTTGGAACGATTCAAATTGATTTAGGTGGAGGTCAAACGACTGTATCTGCGGTACATGATGAACAAGTGAAATTTTCGTCAGTGATTCACGAAGGTGGAGAAAATATTGCCAAAGATATATCGGTTGTCTTGAATACATCTATAAAAAATGCCGAAAAACTCAAAAGGGAAGTCGGCAACGCTTATAGCGAATATTCAACTGAAAAGGACCAGATTATTTCTGTTGATGTAGTCGGTCAGGAAAGCAGTGTCGAAATTAAAGAGTCTTACATTGCTGAGATAATTGAAGCCCGATTGGCGCAGATTTTCGAGAAAATAAAAGAAGAACTGGATGAAATTGGTGCACTGGAACTTCCAGGCGGCATTATTCTGACAGGTGGAACTGCCGGCCTTCCTAAAATAGAAGAACTGGCGGAGGATATCTTTGAAGTAAATGTAAAAACTTACATACCTGACTTCATGGGTGTGCGCTATCCTTCCTTTACCAACGCGATAGCCTTGGTCTATCATAAGGCTAAAATGGGTGAAATTGATAAAATATTAAATCACATGATCTTGAATGGTCATTATGATGAGATAAAAACACAAGGCAAAACGAAAACAGAACCTGCCAAACCGGTGACCTCGAAAGACAACAGTATTCGCGAGAATGAAAGTAATGAAGAAACATTTATGGACAAAATTAAAAATTTCTTTTCAAATTTCTTTGACTAATATTGAAAAGCTATACAGGAGGAAAAATAATGGATTTAGGTTTTGATTCTGCAATTTCAAATGGAGCAGTTATAAAAGTAATTGGTGTTGGTGGTGCCGGAGGTAATGCGGTCAACCGTATGATTGAAGATGACGTACAGGGTGTCGAGTTTATTGTTGCCAATACGGACTTACAGGCACTCGAGATGATGCATGCTGAAACTAAAATACAATTAGGGCCTAAATTGACCCGTGGACTAGGAGCAGGAGCCAATCCGGAAGTAGGAAGAAAATCAGCTGAAGAAAGTGAAGAAGCTATCGCTGAAGCACTGACCGGTGCGGACATGGTATTTGTAACTGCCGGAATGGGTGGGGGCACAGGGACTGGAGCAGCTGGGATTGTTGCCCGTATTGCTAAAGAACAAGGAGCCTTGACAGTTGGTGTAATTACACGACCATTTACCTTTGAAGGACCGAAAAAAGGTCGTTTTGCTGCTGAGGGAATCAGCTCCATGCGTGAACATGTCGATACTCTTGTAACCATTTCAAATAATCGTTTACTTGAAATTGTCGATAAGAAAACACCAATGATGGAAGCATTCAGAGAAGCTGATAACGTGCTGAGACAAGGCGTACAGGGTATCTCTGATTTGATTACCAATCCAGGCTATGTCAATCTTGACTTTGCCGATGTGAAAACAGTAATGGAAAACCAAGGTTCTGCATTGATGGGAATTGGTACAGCAACAGGCGAGAATAGAACAGCCGAAGCGACTAAAAAAGCTATCTCTTCTCCTTTACTTGAAATTTCCTTGGATGGTGCAGAAAATGTACTATTGAACATTACTGGCGGAGCTGACCTCACACTGTTTGAAGCACAAGATGCTTCTGATATTGTATCAGCAGCTGCAACGAGTGACGTCAATATTATCTTCGGTACATCTATCAATGAAGATTTGGGTGACGAAGTTGTTGTAACGGTTATTGCTACTGGAATTGACGCTGAAAAGAAATCAGAAAGAACAGTTCAACCGAAAAGACAGCAAAACAAAGAGAAACCAGCTAAAGCAAATGACAATGATCCTTTCGGAAACTGGGATATTCGTAAAGAACCAAACTTGAGAGATCGTCATAATGCTGACTTGGATCAGGATGAAGAAGAAAAAACTGAAAACAAGCCAAATAATTTATTTGCTAGAGAAGAAACAAAAAATGTTGAAGAAGAAATGGATACCCCTCCTTTTTTCAGAAGAAGACGTAAATAATAGTTTCCGGAGAGGATGAGTCTGGTGAGCATTAAGGAAAAATTGAATGATTACTTTTCGCTAAATGATTCAGATAATGATTCTGAAGAAACAACTGCTGAAAAACCTAATAAAGAAATAAAGAAACGTGCTAATCCGATGGTTTCAAAGCAAGTTGAATCGGAAGCAGTCAAAAAGACAACCCAGCAGAACGTGGTGGCGATTAACCACCAGCAGGGCATGAAGAAACCAAGAATAAAGATTATGGAGCCTCGTTTGTATTCGGATGTTCAGTCAATTGCTGATATTTTACTGAATAATCAGTCGGTTATTCTTAATTTCAGAAGAATGGATAAGCATCAGGCTAAGAAGATGATTGATTTTCTAATGGGAACTACGTATGCTATTAAAGGAGATATCCAGAGGTTAGGGGAAGAGATATTTATCTGTACCCCTCAGTCTTTTGAAATAGATGGAGACGAACTGCAAGCCCTCAAAAATAACGAGTACTAAGTAGAATGGAGTTACTGTAAATATAATGTTAGTTCAAATTTTATCAGCACTGTATAGATTAATCATGCAGGGGCTGCAGATATACCGTATTGCTTTAGTGGTTTATTTCTTGCTGTCATGGATGCCGGGAGGGTATCAGTCCAGTCTTGGGCAGTTTTTGATCCGAATCTGTGAACCGTATGTCGGTTTCTTCAGACGCTTTGTTCCTCCGATTGGCATGATCAGCCTGGCTGGTTTAGTGGCACTCTTTTCATTAACATTTGTCGAGTATGGCATACAGGCGATTTTTCAGATGCTATTTAATCTTATAATACAGTTTGGATGAGATATTGATGGAAAATATTTACCAGCATTTTAGAGATGATGAAAAAATATTCATTGATCAGCTGCTGGATTGGCTGAGACAAGTTGAAATGCAGTATACTCCTTATTTAACTCCTTTCCTTGATCCGAGAGAACAGTTTATTGTTGAATCGGTGGTCGGTCAATACGACGAAATTCAGGCAAACAGTTATGGCGGTTACGAGGCGGCTGAACGTAAGCGCCTCTTTCTGTCGCCAAGCTATTTTACCCCTGAACAATCGGATTACTCAATAAAGATTACCGAAATCAGATACCCTAAGAAATTTGCTGATTTATCTCATGGTAAAATTCTAGGAACTTTGATGGGCGCAGGAATTAATAGAAATACAATCGGAGATATTGTGTCAGATGGTGAACGCTGGCAATTTTTTGTAGATGAAACAATTCAGGACTTTCTGCTTTCCACTGTGGATAAAATAGGTAAACTATCCATCCAGCTGGAAGAAGTACCTTATACAGCTATTGTCATTCCCAAAGATTCATGGGAAGATCAGCAGGAAATTGTATCATCCTTAAGGCTTGATACTGTTCTGGCGAGTACCTTTAATATTTCTAGACAGCGGGCCAAAGAACTTATTTCATCTAATAAAGTCAAAGTTAACTGGAACGAAACAGACCGGCCTGATATGATGCTTGGTATTTATGATGTGATATCTGTTAGAGGCTTTGGCAGAATCCGTCTGCAGGCAATTGAAGGAAAAACCAAAAAAGAAAAGATTCGTTTATCACTCGGTGTGTTGGACAAAAATAGGTAATAGCTTCTTGAGTTAAGTTAAGACATTGATTATACTAGTACCAATAGGGCTTTAATACTAAATGGAGGTGTTCTTCGATGGCATTAACACCATTGGATATACATAATAAAGAATTTCCTGTCAAAATGAGAGGTTATGATCAAGATGAAGTCAATGACTACCTTGATCAGATTATTAAAGATTATGAAATGCTGTTAAAACAGAAAAAAGAAGCTGAAAAGAAGCTGAGTTTTGCTGAAGAGAAGCTGGCCAATTATGATCAGATGCACGATTCCCTCAATAAATCAATATTAGTTGCTCAGGAAGCTGCTGACCGACTGAAACTTAATGCTGAAAAAGAAGCAGACATGATTACAAAAGAAGCGGATGCACAGGCATCTAACTTGAAGCATGAAGCGGAAAACAATGCCGACGAACTTTTAAAAGATGCAGTTAACAAAGCTAGAAAAATCGAACAGGAAACTGAAGAACTGAGAAAGCAAAGCAGAATTTTCAGGCAGCGTCTTCAGTTGATGATTGAATCTCAGCTGGAACTGGTGAAAAAAGAAGAGTGGGATGATATTTTGCAGCCACCTGCTTCAGAAAAACCTGAAACAGAAACGATTAAAGAAGTAAAAAAAGAACTGGACCACAAGCAAAGCGATGAAATAGAACAAGGTGAGTCTGACGTAACGGCTGATGAAGAAATAAATCAGGAGTATGAAGAAGGCATGACACCGGCAGTAGAACTGCCTGAAATTAAATAAGTAATTACTGTTGAAACGGTCATGGTGAAAACTTTACAGAGAGTCAAGGTAAGCTGAGAATTGACAAGTGGACATTATGATGAATCATTCAATTAATTTTAAGCTGAACTACAGTAAGCTTAAACGTATATCTGCGTTAAAGACTTAAGGGAAAGTGGTGACCTCATCATTTTCCAAAGTAAGGTGGTACCACGAAGATTTCGTCCTTTGAGATGAAGTCTTTTTTTTTACAAAAAATAGTGAGGGATGAGACAATGGAAATTAAAGAGACATTGAATTTATTGAAAACACAATTTCCTATGCGGGCTAACCTGCCTAATAAGGAACCGGAAAGACAACAGGAATGGAACGAAGCGGATGTCTATAATAAGAGACAGGAGCTGAACAAAGATAAGCCTTCTTTTGTTCTTCATGACGGTCCTCCGTATGCGAATGGTAATATTCACATCGGACACGCTCTAAATAAGATTTCTAAAGATATTATTGTCAGATATAAATCCATGACTGGCTATAGAGCACCCTATGTACCGGGATGGGACACACACGGTCTGCCCATTGAGCAAGCTCTGACCAATACTGGTGTAGACAGAAAATCAATGTCGGTAGCCGAATTCAGAAAGAAATGTGAAGAATATGCCTGGCAGCAGATTGAAAAACAACGCACAGACTTTAAACGTCTTGGTGTAGCTGGTGAATGGGATAATCCTTATGTTACCCTGACTAAAGACTATGAAGCAGAACAAATCAGAGTTTTCGGTAAGATGGCAGAAAAAGGGCATATTTATCGTGGTCTGAAACCTATTTACTGGTCTCCTTCAAGTGAGTCTGCTTTGGCAGAAGCGGAAATTGAGTATCATGATGTTCGTTCACCAAATATTTATGTGGCCTTTACCGTCAATGACGGCAAGTCTATATTGGATGAAGATACGTCATTTATTATCTGGACTACTACACCATGGACGCTTCCGGCTAACTTGGCGATTGCAGTAAAACCTGATTCGACTTATTCTGTACTGGAAGCAGACGGCCGTAAGTTTGTTGTTGCAGCTGATCTGGCTGAAGAGGTTGCAGAAACACTTGAATGGTCAGATGTGACGCTTGTAAAACAAGTCGAAGGGAAAGACATGGAAGGTATGACAGCTCACCACCCATTTTATGACAGAGATTCCTTAATTATTGTCGGTGATCATGTCACACTGGAAGACGGTACTGGTTTAGTGCATACCGCTCCCGGACATGGTGAAGATGACTACATCGTTTGCCAGAATTACGATTTACCTGTTATTTCTCCAGTTGATGAGAAAGGCTGCTTTACAGATGAAGCACCAGGACTAGAAGGTATTTTCTACGATAACGCGAACAAAACCATTACAGAATGGCTTGAAGAAAAAGATGCCCTGCTGAAACTGGAATTCTTCACGCACAGCTATCCACATGACTGGCGTACTAAAAAACCGGTTATTTTCAGAGCGACTCCGCAATGGTTCGCATCTATCCATACTTTCCGTGAAGATATTCTTAAAGCTGTGAAAGAAGTAGACTGGTTACAGCCATGGGGAATGCAGCGTATTTATAATATGGTACGTGACCGTGGAGACTGGGTTATTTCACGTCAGCGTGCCTGGGGCGTGCCGCTTCCTATATTTTATGCAGAAAACGGCGATCCGATTCTTACACCTGAGACAACGGAACATGTGGCTAAACTCTTCAGTGAATATGGCTCTAACGTCTGGTTTGAAAAAGAGGCGCATGAATTGCTGCCTGAAGGGTTTACGCATCCATCTAGTCCGAATAATCAGTTTACTAAAGAAGCAGATATTATGGATGTCTGGTTTGATTCCGGTTCATCACATCATGCAGTATTACGCACGCGTGAGAACCTGACGTTCCCAGCTGACTTGTATCTTGAAGGATCCGACCAGTACCGTGGATGGTTTAACTCAAGTTTGACAACCTCGGTCGCGATTAATGGAGTACCGCCGTATAAAGCAGTCTTATCTCAAGGGATGGTTTTAGATGGTGCCGGCAAGAAGATGAGTAAGTCCGTGGGTAACGTAATTGATCCGAATAAAGTAATCAAGCAAATGGGAGCAGATCTGATTCGTCTATGGGTATCCAGTGTGGATACACAGTCGGATGTCAGAGTCAGCATGGACATCCTGAAGCAGGTATCAGAAGTTTACCGTAAAATCAGAAACACTATCCGCTTCCTGATTCAAAATATTGAGGACTTTGATGTGAAGATAGACAGCATCGCTTACGATGAGCTGCGTCCAGTCGATCAGTATTTAATGAATCGTCTGAACGAAACGAACAAGCGCGTCATGGATGGATATGAGCGATTTAATTTCTCAGATATATTTAAAGAGATTAATCATTTCTGTACTTTAGATGTGTCGAACTTCTATGCTAACTTTTCTAAAGATGTCCTGTACATCGATGCACCGGAAGACTACAGCCGACGAGCAATGCAGACAGTTTTCTATCACATTGTCAGAGACCTGACGAAACTGCTGACACCAATCCTTCCGCATTCTGCTGAAGAAATGTGGTCTTACCTGCAGGAAGACGAGAAGTACGTTCAGCTGTCAGAATTCCCTGAGGTTCAGAGTTATGCAAATGAAGAAGAAATTAAGGAAAAATGGAGCAAATTCATGAAGTTCCGTGACCATGTTCTTAAGGCGAATGAAGTAGCCCGTGAAAACAAAGTGATTGGTAAAGACTTTGAAGCCAAGACGACTGTCTATGCTACCGAGGAAGTTAAAGCGTTGCTTGATTCCCTGAACAGTGATATCAGACAAATTCTAATTGCTTCTGAATTTACAGTCAAAGACATCTCAGAAAAACCAGAAGATGACTCTATCTTGGATTTCGAAACTGTTTCTATCAAGGTCGAGCATATGCCAGGAGAAGTATGTACCCGTTGTCGAATTACGACAGAAGAGTATACTGCTATATCCGATGATGAGGTTCTTTGCCAGCGTTGCTACGATATTTGTGAAAAACATTATCCGGAAGTTCTCTCATAAAATAGCTACCTTAAAAGCTTCACATTCCCTTAGGCTCCATTTAGAGAATGTGAAGCTTTTCTTTTTTATGTTATAGATGCTTGAATTGAAGCGGTTTCTTTTGTATAATTTGAAATGTAATAGATTGATAGTGCTTGACATATATAGTTTGAGTGTTTAATTCTGTTACAAGTCTAATTTCGAGGAGGAACAGATCAATGGTTCAAGGTACAGTTAAGTGGTTCAATGCCGAAAAAGGTTTCGGTTTTATTGAAGTAGAAGGACATGATGATGTCTTTGTTCACTTCAGTGCAATTGACAGTGAAGGTTACAAATCACTGGATGACGGTCAGGAAGTTGAATTCGACATAGTTGAAGGCGACAGAGGCCCACAAGCAGCAAATGTAACTAAAGTCTAAAAAAAGCGGGGCTGGGAAAAAACTCCCCTAAAATGAATACATCCCTCGACCGATTTTGAAAAAAAATGGTCGAGGGATGTTTCTTTTTTAAAGACAAAATGAGCCCCACCGGCTATAATTGAAGTACCAAC
>NZ_BAAGPH010000118.1:0-9102 GCF_054784355.1 Alkalibacterium psychrotolerans
CATTTTTGTTTTATACTTATCCATGCTGTAAGTCCTTTGTTTTGGTCTTGGATAAGTCATCCCACCCCATTATAAAGGACTTTTTCATGTGTTGAAACAGTTAAAATTTTTAATGCAACACTAGTGTGTAAACATATAAAAAACCTGAAGCAGACAACTTACAGAGCTGCCCACCTCAGGTTTCTTTATTACATTGCTGTAAGCCAATACGACTCTACGCTTAACTTCTTAGTCCGCGGCCTTTTTCGATCAAGTACCAGTCGATTGAATACAGAACGATAATGAATAGAATTAAAATGCTGACTGATATAATAATCGGTACATCAATAACGCCCAAAAAGCCGAAACGGAAGCCGGAGATCATATAGACTATCGGGTTCACACGGGATACAGCCTGCCAGAACGGTGGCAGCATCGAAATAGCGTAAAACACACCACCTAAATACGTTAGAGGCTGTAGAACAAATGTCGGTACAATGGATACATCGTCAAAAGACTGAGCAAATATCCCATTTAATAGACCCGCCAGAGAAAACAGGACGGAGGTCATTAACAGCGTCAGGATAACCATGCTCCAGGAATAGACCTGAAGTGGTACAAAAAACAGGGAAATAATGGAGACCAGTGTCCCGACCAATATACTTCTTCCAAGCCCTCCGACAACAAAGCCCCACATGATAATGTGAGTGGGCACGGGAGCTATCAGCAGCTCTTCAATGTTTTTCTGGAATTTCTGTGAGAAAAAGGAAGATGAGACATTCGAGTAGGAACTCGTAATGACCGACATCATAATCAGACCGGGTACGATGAACTCCATATACGAAAAGCCACCCATTTCGCCGATTCTTCCTCCAATCAAGTTACCAAAAATAATAAAGTACAGGGAGGTCGTAATAACCGGCGGCACCAGTGTCTGAACCCAGATTCTTAGGTAGCGGTTGGTTTCCTTGACCGCCAGACTTTTTAACGCTGTAAAATAAAGACTAAACATGAGTATCCTCCATTACAGTTTTTTCTTCAGTCAGTTTCAGGAACAGTTCTTCCAACCTGTTGGATTTGTTGCGCATGGATAGGACTTTGATGCCCTGCTTCGACAATTGGTCGAACACATCATTAATCCCCTGATCACGTGCAACTTCCACATTCAGCGTTGACTCTTCGACAAGTTCACTGTCGAAGCCCTTGATAACCGGCTTCATGCCTGTCGGTTCAATATCCAGAATAAACGTTTCAAACTGCAGCTTAGCCAGCAAAGTTTTCATGCTGGTGTCTTCAATGAGTTCACCTTTTTGAATAATCCCGATATTGCGGCACAACATTTCAGCTTCTTCCAAGTAGTGGGTCGTCAAAATAATAGTTGTTCCGTTCGCATTCAGCTCTTTAAGGAAACGCCACATATCCCGTCTTAACTCGATATCCACTCCGGCAGTCGGTTCATCGAGAATCAAAAGGCGTGGCTCGTGCATCAGCGCACGGGCAATCATTAAGCGTCGCTTCATTCCACCGGACAGCATGCGGGCACGCGTGTCCCGCTTTTCCCATAAATCAGACTGCTTCAAATATTTTTCACTGCGCTCAATTGCCTCTTTGCGGGAAACGCCATAATAGCCTGCCTGGTTTACAACAATCTGTTGCACTGTCTCAAAGGGATTGAAATTAAACTCCTGAGGTACCAGTCCAATCTGACGTTTAGCCTGCATCAGTTGGCCATCAATATCATAATCAAACACCTTCACTTTGCCTGAAGTCTTGTTGACTAAAGAGGTGATGATTCCTATTGTAGTCGATTTACCGGCCCCATTAGGACCAAGGAGGGCATAAAAGTCGCCTTCTTCTACTTTCAGATCGATGCCGCGCAGGGCTTCAACACCGCCTGCATATACTTTTTTTAAGCCTTTTATTTCGAGTGCATAAGTCATTGCGTGAGACTCTCCTTTTTTACTTATCCATGACGTTAAACGTGTCCGTTTGTTATTATAACATGGATTAACTTATTTTTTGTTAGTTAATTTCATTTTTCTTTCATGCTCCATCTTATAGAATAAATCTTTTTACTCTTCTTCTCAATGGTTCCTATAATGTTTTGTGAAAAATTCCTTTTCAGAGTCCGTTAAGCTATTTTAGTTTCGCAATAATGTCGTAAGCAGTCAAAAAAGTCCTGACGCATCAGGACTTTTCCTTATTTTATTTCTTTAGAGTTGATGGAAATGGTCGTAGAGACCATTTCCTATCTAATTGAACTCACAACTGGTTACTAAACTGTTTTTGAGACCAGTTCATGAAGTATTTCCGGTTAGAACTGGTCTCAAAGCGTATCAGAATCCCGCTACTTCACATTTATAACGCCGCGGTCAATATAGCTTTGAATTGACGCCTCCACGACTTGAGTTGACGTATAGCGGGGTTGGTAACCAATCAGATCTTTAGCATTTTCAGTACTGTAGTAGCCGCTGCGGGCAATGTGATGGTATGAGATGCTGGCTTTTTTCTCACTTTCCACATAATCTACCCATTTATCCCATGACAAAAAGCTGATATTCGGTTCCTGCTGGAACAAGCGGTACATCGCCATCGCATAGCCGTAAAGCGTTAGTGAGTCTTTTGAAACAGCGTGGAAGTTCTGCCCCAATGCCTGAGTCCGGTGATTCATCGCTTTAAAAAAGACTTGGGCCACATCTTCACCGTGAACAGGATGCAGGGTCTCCATCCCGTGATTAGGCAACTTGAGTTCCTTGCCGTCTGCAATTGTCTGGAAAACACTGTCGTCTCCATAACCCAGCGGATTGATGATTGACCAGCCGGGACCACATATTTGACCCGGACTAACCATTGAAACAGGAAAACCGTTCACTCGGTACTCCTGCTGCAGGTATTTTTCGCTTTCGTACTTCTGGCGTCCGTATTCGTCCAAAGGGTGCTTTTCATCGTTTGGCTCCGCTGGGATTTTCTCTGCTCGCCCGTGCGTCCAGATAGTCGAGCAGTATAAGTAATGAGACAAATCGGTTTTTTTCAGCTCAGCAACCATTTCCTTGACTTCTTCCAGCTTGAAGCAAATCAGATCAATGACTACATCCGCATTCATCTCGGCAATCTTCCTTGAAAAGTCTGGCTCTTTACTGCGATCCATCGCTACCCGCTCAGCTTTATCCCAGGCCCAATCTTTGACATAGGGCTCGCTTTTACCTCGACTGACCATAATCACTTCATGATTTTCCCTTACCAGTATAGGAATCAGATAGGTTCCGATATGCCCGCTTCCTCCAATAACAACTACTTTCATCACTGTGCCTCCTCAAAATTGACGTGCCTATTTATCCGTGCTTTTTCTGATGCTCTTTTTTCAGTTTCAAATAATCCTCATCTTCTCTTACAATAATCCACTTTTTTTCAAAAATGGCTGCGGATTCTGCCTTTTCTTCATCAATGTCACGATCTTTGACATTACCGTCTTCATCATACTTGCGTCCGCCTTTATAATTGGCATAGCGCCGAGAACGCGTGTAACCTATCTGTAGAAATTTCCGCGCCATATCCATGCCTACAAAATCACCGGCTTCTTTGTAATCCAGATACATCTGGTAAATTTTTTCCGATGATTCTTCTGCTATGTCAGGCGTCTTGAACCGCCAATGCGGAAGAATTTCACTTTTATAAGGCTCTACCATTAAAACACCTTGTTCTCCCCTGCCTACTCGATAGAGATCCGGCTGTTCTCTGAAGTCAATGCTATCAAAATCCAAATCGTAGTCGAATGCCATTCCATTCACCTCTTATCTTCAGAAATTATGTCGTTTCAAGCTAAACCAGACACGTGCTTATACACTCTTCAGACTACGTTAATTGGAAAATCTATTCAACTATATTGAATCCGCCTGTATATCTTTAACTATGATATGATAAACGCATACAGCAAAATCTAAAAGGAGCAAACAGAATGACTATTATTCCATTGCAAAAAGAGCATTATAAAGAATTGAGCGCACTCTTTCTTGATGTCTTCACCTCTGCACCCTGGTTTGACGAATGGGCGAGTGAAGAACAGCTTGATTTATATCTCAAAGACTTGACCGACAACAGCAACTCTCTGTCTCTTGGGCTGTTTGATGAGGAAGGTGTCCTGATTGGCGGCTCACTCGGCTACACATTTAACTGGTGGCAGGGGAAAGAATACTATATAAAAGAGTTTTTCATCGCTAAAGACTGTCAGAACAAAGGGGTAGGCAGTTCTTTTCTTGAACAAATAGAGTTCTATCTAAAAGAGAAGAAAATGAGCCACATCACGCTCATGACCGACAAAGACGTATCCGCTTATCCTTTTTACAAGAAAAACGGCTTCACTGAGCAGACAGGCTCTGCTTTCTTTTTCAAAAAGATAGACTAAGGTCACTGGACATATTTGCAGTGCAATTCAAAAAAGACTTGCTGCCACAAGAGCGGACAGCAAGCCTTTTATATAATTTGATTATTAAACTCCACGTTACGATTGCGAACCGGAGTCTTTATTAACATTAATTGTTAAAGTCAAATGTAGCGCCTTCTGAATAGTTGCTGGCAGAGTTCCAAAGCAAGTACTCCTCTACACCCTGCTCATGGAGTGCACGAATCTGTTCAGAGACTTCCTCATCGCCATATTCCATAAAGTTGCCTTCTCCCAGATAAGCTGCGGTAAAGTCCTGAATCCACGGTCTTGTTCTCGGCTTGTCTTCCCCTAAGTCTGACAATACAGCATTCTCCACATCCATATAATTGTAAACAAGGTTATAAGGTTCCAAATCAGGCACCTCCACGCCTAAATTCCCAGGACCCCAGTGACTCGGGTAAATCATTGACGAAATGACATCTACATTTTCCGAAATCCTTACAAAACTTTGACCAATATTCGGCTCTTCCTCGACAAGTGCTGCATAACCGAAGATGTCAGCCGAAAGCTCCACATCATAAGGTTTCAATTCTTCACGTGCATAGGCAACAAATTCTGTTACGGCATCAACTCGCTGCTGGACATTATCCAAATCACTCTCATCATAGTCCCCTCGGGAATAATTCAGCTGCTCATCCAGACTGCCAAAGCCTTCAGGGAAGCGCACATAATCCAGCTGGATATCCCGAAAGCCTAATTTCGCTGCCTGCTTGGCTACCTCTACATTGTGCTCCCAGACTTCTCGCTCGTACGGATTCACATAGCTTGCTCCTGAAGCATCGGACCAGACTTCCCCATTATCATCCGTAAAGGAGAGATCCGGACGTTCATTTGCCAGTTGTTTATCTTTGAAAATAACGATACGAGCAATCGGATAGATATCGTTTTCCTCCAGGTGCTGCATTAATTCTTCCGGATCAACGTACTCCTGAGTAAACTGCTGAACATACTCCTCATCAGAATCCAGATCCATAACCATGGTTCCATCATCATCTTTCACGTCGATGACCATCGCGTTCAGCTTCGTTGTATTAAGTAAATCAGTCAAGTCGTATAAGCTCTCACCTGTTGCTGCATCACCAGTCAGATAGACACCTTTGACGCCATCTTCCGGGTACTCAATATCCACGAGACTGTCATACATAAACTGCTCGGGAAATTCAGCTGGAAGAGATAACAGAGGGTCTTCCGACAATTCTAAGTAAGTTGGTTCGTTTTCTATGTTTTCCTCAGCTGAAACTGCCGGGGATGTGAGAATTGCCAAGGTTAAACCGGCAAATCCTGTGCTGAAATACTTTTTATAATTCATAACTTCCTACCCTTTCATGGTCATTCATTTTCTATTTATTCGAATAATAATGGTTAAAATGCCTACTTTTTATTAAATTCCTTAGCATACATATTTTCCCATTCATTTATCAGGGTAACATCTATAGATGCAGAATGTATAACAAAAACCGTTACTGATTTTACCGACTTCACTTTTTATTATGAAAAAAAGCACCAGCGTAAGGCTGATGCTTTGACTATCATTATTAAAATGGAACGTCATAAAAGAGCTTATTGCTTACTCATTGAAATCGAACGTAGCGCCTTCTGAATAGTTGCTTGCCGCATTCCAGAGCAGGTATTCTTCAACGCCGTGTTCATGAAGTGCGCGAATTTGTTCCGAAACCTCATGATCGCCGTAGCGCATAAAATTGCCTGCGCCCAGATATGAGGCTGTAAAATCCTGGAGCCAAGGCCGTGTGCGCGGAGCGCCCTCGCCTAATTCTGCCAGAACTTCATTTTCTACTTCCATGTAATTATACACAAGGTTATAGGGTTCCAAGTCAGGACGGGCAATGCCTAAGTTCCCTGGTCCCCAGTGGCTTGGGTAAATCATCGAGGAGATGACATCCACATTTTCTGATATGCGGGTAAAGCTTTGACCGATATTTGGCTCTTCTCGAACGAGTGCCGAGTAACCGAAGATATCAACAGACAGCTCAACATCATATGGCTTCAGCTCTTCACGGGCAGTTGCAATAAAGTCTGTGACCGCATCAACTCGCTGCTGAACGTTATCCGAGTCACTCTCCTCGTATTCACCGCGGGAATAGGTCAGCTGTTCATCCATGCTGGCAAAGCCTTCAGGGAACCGGACATAGTCAAACTGAATATCTTTGAATCCTAATTTTGCAGCCTGCTTCGCCACCTCAATGTTGTAATCCCACACTTTACGCTCATATGGGTTCAAAAAACTTGCGCCAGATCGGTTGGACCAGACTTCCCCATTTTCGTCTGTAAAGGACAGGTCAGGGCGTAGATTGGCTAGACGTGTATCCTTAAAAATAACAATTCGAGCTATCGGGTAAATATTATGTTCTTCCAAATGATGCATCAATGCTTCGGCATCAACATACTCCCGAGTAAACTCCTGGACAAACTCGTGATCGGAATCCAAGTCCATTACAATGGTGCCGTCATCGTCTTTGACATCTATCACCATTGCATTCAATGCTGTCGTATTCAGTAAGTGGGTTAAGTCATTCATGCTTTCACCCGTTGCTGCGCTGCCAGTAAGAAAAATCCCTTTCACTCCATCTTCAGGATAATCGATGTCTACCAGGCTCTCATATAGAAACTGACGTGGGAATTCATCCGGCAAAGACAAAATAGGCTCGTCTGAGACCGTTAAGTAGCTTGTTTCTTCCTGTTCCTCGGCTGAAGCAGTAGTGGAAAGAAAGCCAAGAATGGAGAAACCGATTAATGCTGATGACAAATATCCTTTTATTTTCATGTCTGTAGTGTCCTCTCTTTTCTGTCTTCCTAAGTATGGTTATCTCATCTTCTGTATTACAATCACGCAGTGGCAATGAGTATAGTTTGTTGACTATGTTTGAATCCGTTTTGTTATCACTCGTATCATTATTATTCTGCCTTTCATGATAAGATTATCACAACATGCAGTTAAAAGTATACAAGTTTCTCATTTTACTTTTATAACTTAGATTATGGTAAACTTAAGCTGTTATTAAATAACGGTTTTTATAAATGAAATTTGCTTGATTTTGATGATTTTAAAAGGAGGAAAACAGATGAAAGCTGCAAAACTGGTCGCATGGATTTGTCTGCTGGCAATGACAGCCGGTTTGATTAATGCCTTTATGAATGGTGATTTCTTTATAGACGGAGGTGCCCTGCTCGATAATCCCTGGGGTGTGATGTCGTTAATCGATTTATATGTCGGCTTTGCTCTATTTTCCATATGGATTGTCTACCGCGAAGACACCACCTGGAAGATGATTATCTGGGTTGTAAACATGATGGTATTCGGCTTTCTGACTGGGAGTATCTATGTATTAAAAGCTCTTTATGAAGCAAAAGGAGACTGGAACGTCGCTCTGCACGGTTTCTCCAAAGGTGACAATCATGGAAAAACTTAACGAATGGCTGGAGCAGCTTCAACTCGTCTTCAAGAATAAGACTATCGACGCTCTGTTTCCACCCTTTATATTTTTCATTACTAACCGCCTGTCCACTCTTGAAGTAGCCGCAGGGCTGACACTGCTTTATATTTTCGGTCTGATCCTTTATAGAATTATCAAGAAACACACAAAGAAATACGTACTGGTCGGAACTGGCGGGGTTTTGTTTTCAATAGCTCTAAGTTATTTTTCCGGTGAGGCTATTAATTATTATCTACCCGGACTGATTACATCCAGTCTCATTGCCCTTGCCTGTGTGGTCTCACTTTTTTTGAAAAAACCATTGGCTGCACTGGCTAGTCACATTACCAGAGGCTGGCCGATTGAATGGTACTGGCGAGACGATATCCGGCCGGCTTACCGTAATGTGACCCTTTTATGGGCGGTTTACTTCACGCTTCGCTTGGCCATTCAGGTCCCACTCTTTTTAATGGGAGAGCTTGATATTTACTTTGTCGTCAACTCTATATTAGGCTGGCCAATGAACATCTTGTTGCTGATTACTACCTATGTTCTTGGCATTAAAGGGCTGAGAAAATTGTCAGGTCCCAGTGTGGAAGAATTTATAAATAATGATGAACCGCCATATGAGGGCCAGAAGAAAGGCTTTTAGGTTTAGGTTAAAAAAATTAAATGTAGCCTAAGAAATGAAGTACACTGTCATATCAGGGACCTTTTCCCCCTGCTGTGACAGTTTTTTTGAATTTTAAGACCTATTTATCCCCCTGGAACTAATTTATGGGACACATCTTTATTTAGTAATCCAGTTCATGGTGAAAAGAGCTTATATACGGGACTCAAGTCTATCATGCGCTCCAGTTCCTAGGGAAAGCAGCTCATCTACGGGACTCAAACCTACTATGGGCTCCAGTTCCTAGGGAAAGCAGCTCATCTACGGGACTCAAACCTACTATGGGCTCCAGTTCCTAGGGAAAGCGGCTTATCTAAGGTACTCAAACCTATTAGGTGCTCCAGTTCTTAGGGAAATTTGCTTATCTACGGGACTCAAAAAAAACTTATGCCTCACTTCAAGCTCTCTGCTTTTTTTATGGGGTAGAAAAGCGATGCGCTTTTCTGTTCTCTTATTATGCACTTGGAAAACCCCCGGCTATGCCGGGGGTTCAGGAAAGCTTTCAGCGTGGGGTCAAAAAAAGCCTCACTTCATGATAAGATAAAGTTGGTTTCCCGACCACTCTTTCTCATCAATGAAGG
>NZ_BAAGPH010000119.1:0-9312 GCF_054784355.1 Alkalibacterium psychrotolerans
AAACCAACGGTTAGCTGAGAGAAAGAACAGAAAAGAAATAGCCGTGTAATTTTTAAAAAATAGTCATTTTGAAATTAGACGAGTGTTTCCTTTTTTAAAAAGTTAGTTATGAAATTGGTTCAATTATAATAGTTAAAAAAGTATTTCAGGCAATTTATCTCACTTTCAGTGCAATATTTTACGTATAAAAAATAGAAACTGCTATAATTAAGAAAATTAAATGGGGGTGGTTATTTTATGACTGACAAATTACCTGCTGTTCAGTTATATACGCAGGCATCAATAAGCAATAACCCGCAGTCTAAAGAGAACTGCCTGAGAGAACTGGTGAGCGGGATGCTTCAGACAGACTTTCCTGAAATTAATGAAGAAAAGCTGATTCAGTCCATATTTGAAAGAGAAGCACTTAGTACAACTGGCTTTGGGGACGGTTTTGCGATTCCTCATGGTAAGTCAGCAGATGTATCCTCACCGATTGTGGCGGTCTTTAAACTGGAACACGCGGTTGACTGGGATGCTATGGACGATGAAAAGGTAGACTGTGTTATTATGATCATTGTTCCTGAAACAAAGGGGGAAGACGTCCACCTTAAACTGCTCTCACATCTGGCTTATCATTTAATGGATGAAGAGGTGAAAGCTGCCTTGAAAAAAGCACAGACAGAAGAAGACTTGCAGCAGGTTATAGACCCCATCTTAAAAAATAAATAAGAAAGAAGGCGATAAAATGAAAATCGTAGCGGTAACAGCTTGTGCAACGGGTGTGGCGCATACATTCATGGCAAAAAGAGCCATTGAAGACGCTGCTAAAAAGAGAGGTCATGAGATAAAGGTAGAAACGCAAGGGGCCACAGGAATTGAGAATGCCTTAACGCGTAAAGATATAAAAGAAGCAGATATTTTAATTCTGGCGACGGATATTAAACTGGCTAAAATGGAACGGTTTGAAGGAGTTAAGAAAGTAACCATTCCAGTCGCAACCGTAATAAAGAGTGCGAATAGTTTGATTAAAAAAATTGAAGAGAAACTTCAATAGGAAATTGAGGAAACTATTATGAAAAAATTTCAACAGGCATTAATGACCGGCGTATCCTACATGCTGCCGCTTATTGTATTTTCAGGTATGACCATTGCTTTAACCGGTATGCTGGTGCAGCCCAGTGCATTTGATACGCCGGTCGTTGCAACATTGAACGGTTATGCATGGGTAATGATTGATATGATTCCTGCTATTTTTGCGGCTTACATGGCTTATGCCATTGGAGACAAGGCAGCACTTATTCCTGGCTTTATTGGAGGTTACATATATGCACACCCTCAGTAGAAAATACGTCAGCCAGCGGCTTTCTAGGGGCTATATTAGCTGGTTTCCTGGCAGGTTATGCTGTTTTGTATCTCAGAAAGGTTAAAGTACCTGACTTTTTGGAATCGATTAAGAAGACCTTATTTATTCCCGTATTGACGGGCTGGGGAATTTATCTGATTATGGCTTATCCCGTAGCTTTAGTTGTCGGAGCACTGAATGATTTAATTATCAATAATCTGATTGCACTATCTGAGGCTCCGCAGTACGCCTTTTTGCTGGGGGGAATCTTAAGTGCTATGTGTGCCTTTGATATGGGCGGACCTATTGGGAAAATTGCCATTACCTTTGTCTTTGCCGTCTGGAATGACCCGAGTGGTCTAGGCTTTGTCGTGAATGCGGCAGTTTTGCCAGGCATCATGGTACCCGCTCTGTCCGTGGGCATTGCCTCACTAATTGCCCGTGAAAAATATACAGAAGATGAAATAAGGCTGGCACCGGCATCCATTTTATCCGGACTGGATGGCATCACAGAATCCACTCTGCCCTATGCATTCAGAGATCCGTTTCGTATTATAGGCGCAAATATGATTGGGGCATTTGTCGGTGGAGCGATGATGATGGGCTTAGGTATTTCAACTGCCGGGGTTTCCGGCGTCTTCGGGATGCCGATGGCCAGTAACATCGGACTCTTCATTTTGGCCATTTTGCTTGGAACAGTCATTTCTGTATCGCTTCAAATAGCTGTGAAAAAACCGGTCGACCGTACGGTAGTAGCAGAAGAAGGCGACGAAGAAGACTTTGATTTCGAAATTACTATGTAATCTGAAAAAAACACTACTATTTTCTTCGTTTTATGGTAAAATAGTGAACGTTGTTGAAGATAAACTTATAAATGTTAGGAGAATGTCTCCGGGAATGATAAAAGTAATTAAAGAGAAGCGATTCTTTTTGCCTACTTTTGTATACCCGCGGAGATGTTCTCTTTTAATTTTGAAAACTATAGAAGAGGTGTACAGATGACATCAGTAGTAGTAGTAGGAACACAATGGGGAGACGAAGGAAAAGGGAAGATTACGGATTTCTTAAGCGAAAACGCTGAAGTGATTGCCCGCTATCAGGGTGGCGACAATGCCGGCCATACCATTATTTTCGACGGCGTGACTTTTAAACTTCACCTGATTCCTTCCGGTATTTTTGCTCAGGATAAAATCAGCGTCATCGGAAACGGTGTCGTTATCAATCCGAAGTCACTGGTCAAGGAAATCGCCTATTTGCATGAACGCGGTATTTCCACTGACAACTTGCGTATATCTGACCGCGCACATGTCATTTTACCGTATCACTTGAAACTCGATCAATTGCAGGAGGATTCAAAAGGCAGCCAGAAAATAGGCACCACCATTCGTGGAATTGGTCCGGCCTATATGGACAAGGCGTCTCGTGTGGGTATTCGTATTGCTGACTTGCTGGATAAAGAATTATTTAAAGAACGTCTGAAAACCAATCTTGACGAGAAAAACAAGTATTTCACAGCCGTTTACGACTCAGACCCGCTTGATTTCGATGAGATTTTTGAAACATATTATGAATTTGGCCAGCAGTTCAAGCAGTATGTCTGCGATACATCAGTCATTTTGAATGATGCACTGGATTCTGGGAAACGTGTCCTATTTGAAGGCGCTCAGGGCGTCATGCTGGATATCGATCAGGGAACCTATCCTTACGTCACGTCTTCGAACCCGGTAGCGGGTGGTGTGACGATTGGGAGTGGTGTCGGCCCTTCTAAAATTGACAAGGTTGTCGGTGTCTGCAAGGCCTATACTTCACGTGTGGGAGACGGTCCATTTCCGACAGAGCTGCATGACGAAATCGGTCAGCAGATTCGTGATACCGGTAAGGAATACGGTACAACAACAGGGCGTCCGCGCCGTATCGGCTGGTTTGACAGTGTCGTGATGCGCCATGCGAAACGTGTTTCTGGTGTGACTAACTTGTCACTGAACTCTATTGATGTGCTGTCTGGACTTGAGACGGTTAAAATCTGTGCAGCCTACGAGCGCAACGGAGAAAAAATCCTGCATTATCCGGCTAGTCTGAAAGAATTGAGCGAATGTACGCCAATTTATGAAGAGCTGCCTGGCTGGAGCGAAGACGTGACGGGCTGCCGTACGCTGGAAGAGCTGCCTGAGAATGCCCGCAACTATATCCGCCGTGTATCCGAGCTGACAGGCGTTCACGTCTCGACTTTCTCCGTTGGTCCGGACAGAGACCAGACGAATATCCTGGAAAATGTCTGGTCACCGGTACGTTAAGGCATATTTAATGAAAAAGAAGCGCTTGTGTGTCAGCTCCAAAGAAAATGGTGAGTGAGTTCAGGGTCAAAGCCATTTTGACCCTGAACCGGGTTTATCTTATTTGTTGAGTACAGGCGCAAAGAGCTTTTGCCCCTGTACTCAACGATATTAAATGAGTGAGTTGCTGGGGAAAGGGACGTTGCCCGGTTACTCACCGAAGAGTCACTGCTGGGCTACGGGTGAAACATCCTTTCGCCCGAACTCAAGAGATGTTTGGATTTGAGTAACGACTCAAAGGGCAGTTGACCCTTAACTGGCGCTTCAATTAGTCTCGAGCTACTGGAAAAACTACCTTCAACCACTGAACGGACAAGAGAATAAGCAAACTAAACTTTCAAAAAGGAACATACGCGCCAGTCAGCGCGTATGACCCTCTTAAACCCATATAAATGAAAAGACGCTTACCCTAATTTTCGACTAAGGTAAGCGTCTTTTGCTGTTTAATTTATTTTTTACTTAAGCTGATCGGTGTAATCCAAGTGTTCGAAGGTGTCTGGTTTACCGATAGCAACGATAAAGCTTTCCGGCTCAATCTTCTGTTCAGGTGGTACATTGATTTGCAGTTTTCCATCCGGATCGGACTTTAACCCAATAACGTTAATTTTATACTTTTTACGTAAGTCCAATTCTTTCAGACTCTTACCAATCCACTTTTCTGGAGCTGTGAATTCAATAATCGAGTTTTCATCATCCAGATTAATTACATCCAGGATGTTGTTACGCATTATATTACGGGCTACTTTATCGCCCATTTCCTTCTCCGGACGAATGATTTCATGCGCACCAATTTCCAGTAAAATTTCCATGTGAGTTCGGTTTTTAGCTTTAGCTATAATTTTCTTAATACCTAATTTTTTACAATTCATTATAGCCATTACACTCGATTCCAAATGTGACCCTGTGGCTACTACGGCTACATCACAGTTACCAAAGCCGATACTTTTGAGTAATTCCAAATCTGTAATGTTTCCCTGAACAGCCTGTACGACGTATTCTTCCACTCGATTGACATCAATCAAATCTTTATCAACTGCAATAACGTCAAAGTGCTGTTCACCTAGTTGCTTTGCTATCGTAGACCCAAAAATACCGAGTCCTAAAACGCCTACTGTTTTAACCATTTATCTGGTCTCCTAACCTATCAAGATATTTCCTGTAGCATATGTGATATTTTTCTTCTTATGTCCAGTATTTCCTAAAGCAGTGAATATGGTAATCGGACCGAGTCGTCCCACAAACATTGATATCATTATAATAGTTTGACTATAACGTGACAACTCCGGCGTCAGGTCAGCTGAGAGTCCAACGGTACCAAATGCAGAGACTGATTCGAAAAACAGATATTGAAGTGGGATGTGTTCATCAAAAATAGTCATGAAAGCGAGACTGATAAAATTTAGTATAACAAACATGACCACAATTACGAGAGCTCGCTTGACAATAGTCATTTCCAAAGTCCGCTTGCGGTAATTGACATTATCAAGTCCTCTTATTTCAGAAGATATGAGTTTAACGACTAATGCAACAGTTGAGGTTTTTGCTCCCCCAGCTGTTCCTCCGGGTGAACCACCGATAAACATGAAAACGGTGAAGAAAAACAATGTGAAAATGTGCAGTTTTGTATAATCAAGTGTGGCAAATCCGGCTGTCCGTAATGTCACAGCTTGGAAAAAGCTCGCCTGAAGTTTTCCAAATACTGACAAATCTCCTATAGTACCGGTATGATTCCACTCGGAGAGCATGAACAGCACCATGGCAGAAACAGTGAGCCAGAAAGACCATTTAATTACTAGTCGTGTATGGAGTTTCAATCGACGATAAGGGCCTTTGATATCAATCCAGCTTCTGGCAGAAATAAATTCCTTGAAGTGTCCGGCCACATCGAACCAGACTGAAAACCCGATACCGCCAAGGATGATTAAAATAGGAATAACTGTATTCACTATCGGTGTATCCACAAATGCCTGAAGACTCTCGGTACCAAGATTATCAAAGCCGGCATTATTGAAAGCTGAAATGGCTAGAAAGACTGAAGTGAACGCACCTCGCCTCAAACCCAGAAGGGGGATGAAATGAAGAGACAATAGCAAGGCTCCCGTCAGTTCAACAATAGACGTATATTTCACGACAGAAAGCAGGAAACTCCTGAAGCCTGTCATGTCGCTTCGATTCAGTGCCTGTTTAAGGGTGACTTCTTCTTTTATACTCACGCGTCGTCCAAATTGGAGAATGATAGCAGAAACAATAGTAATTAAACCTAAGCCACCAAGTTTAATTAAAAAGAGAGCAATAATCTGTCCGAAGGTATTATAGGTATAGGCTAAAGGTTCAGTGTATAACCCAGTTACTGCCACCATGGATACTGCACTGAATAGGTGGTCAAAATATGTTGCTTGTGAGCTCTCAAGCTGACTGAAAGGCAATGCCAGCATAAGTGAGCCAATGAACATAACTATGGCAAAACTGACGACTATTTTTATAGGAATAGGCCAGTCTGAGAACTGTCTGAAACTGATAGACATAACATTGATCCTTTCCTGCATTTTATTTAAGCAATAATAGATAAAGTTTACTGTATAGCGTAATTAAATACAATAGAGCTTATTGAAAAGAATCCTATTTCTGCTATCATGTAGTAGACTATGCAAAAGAAGGAGTAATTCAGATGAAAATTGTAATTGCTGGTGGTGGAAAAGTAGGTGAAGTCTTGTTGCGAGAGCTTTCCCTTGAAGGTAATGATATCGTCTTAATTGAAAAACATGACTGGAAGCTAGAGCGGATTATCAGTAAAAATGATATAACCGGTCTAGTAGGGAATGCAGCCAGTTATGATACGCAAGTCGAAGCCGATGTTCCAGACTGCGATATTTTCATTGCGGTGACTCCTGAAGACGAAATTAATATCATTTCTGCGACTATTGCAAAAAAGCTTGGCGCTAAACATACGATAGCCAGGGTAAGAAACCCTGAGTACGCTGGACACATGGCTTTCATGCGTGAAGGTATGGGTATCACTATGATGATTAACCCGGAGCTGGAAGCAGCCAAGGATATTGCCCGTGTTATTCGATACACTGAAGCATTAAGTGTAGAGCAGTTTGCCGGTGGTAAAGTGAACATTGTTGAAATAGAAGTGAAAGACAACAACCAGTTATCCAGTATTACATTAAATGAATTCAAGAGTACGTTCGGAAATGTACTGGTCTGTGCTGTATCAAGAGATGACTATGTCTTTATTCCTAGCGGAGACACCAAGCTTGAAACAGGAGACCGGATATTTGTAACCGGTGGAAAAAAAGACCTGACAAAGCTTTACCGTAAATGTGGACTCAAGTACCATAAAATCCGTTCAGCACTCATTATTGGAGGCGGAAGAGTAGCGCATTATCTGCTGGAAATGCTTGGCGAGATGAAAATGGAAGTTAAAGTCATCGAACGAAATCATGAGGCAGCTAAGGAATTAAGCGAAAAGTTCCCTCGTGCAGTGGTGATTGAAGGGGACGGTACGGATCAGGAGTTTCTAAAGGAAGAACGCATTGAACTGTACGACACAGTAGTCAGTTTGACTGGGGTAGATGAAGAAAATATTCTGATCTCACTCTTTGCATTGAATCAGGGTGCCAAAAAAGTAATCACGAAGGTCAGTCGAACCGATTTGCTGAAACTACTGGGCAATGTAGGACTTCAGTCCATTATTACCCCTAAACGCCTGATAGCTAACGAAATTATTCGTTTCGTTCGATCTCTGCATTCCAACGACGGCTCAAATGTCGAAGCATTGTTCAGAATAGCCGATAATCAGGTCGAAGCTATTCAGTTTAAAGTTCCAGAAAAATGTAAAGTAACGAATCAGACGCTTCAAAATCTTAAAATGAAAGACAATCTGCTGATTGCCTATATCATTAGAGGAAAGAAAACCATTTTCCCGAGTGGAGCAGATGTCATTAAGCCTGGGGATCAGGTCATTATCGTAACAACAAAGAAAAATTTGGACAGTATAGATGATATTTTAGTTTAGGAATGATAATCAGTGAATAAGCAAATGGTTGCTTACATTTTAGGAAGACTACTTCAAATAGAAGCCCTTTTGCTTCTGGTTCCTTTAATCGTAAGTTTGATATACAGAGAATCCTATCGGTATTCTCTCAGCTTTTTAGTGGTCGCTTTAGTGACTGGAATTATCGGGTATTTGTTTACAAAGAAACACCCCAAAATAAAAAATTTATATGCCAAAGAGGGCTTTGTTATTGTCTCACTTTCATGGATTTTACTCTCCTTTTTTGGCGCCCTGCCATTTGTTCTCAATGGAGATATCCCGTCACTTGTGGACGCATTTTTTGAAACAACGAGCGGCTTCACAACTACAGGAGCCAGCATACTTAATGATGTTGAAGTCTTGTCGCATTCGAGTTTATTCTGGCGCAGTTTTACACACCTAATCGGAGGAATGGGAGTACTTGTTTTTGCCTTAGCCGTTCTTCCGCAAATGGAGTCAGAATCGGTTCATATTATGAAAGCAGAAGTACCCGGACCAAGTTTCGGTAAGATTGTGTCTCGGCTCTCAGAATCAGCCCGTATCCTATACTATATTTACCTTATATTTACTGTATTGGTTATTCTGGCACTTATTACGGCCGGCATGCCGATATTTGATTCCTTTATTCATGCGTTTGGAGCAGCAGGGACAGGCGGATTTGGCATGCGAAACGGGAGTATTGCACCTTATGATAACGTAGCGATTGAAATGATACTTGGCTTTGCGATGCTCTTGTTTGGAGCCAATTTCAATCTATACTTTTTACTTTTGACCCGACACTTTAAAGAAGCTTTTCGAAGTGAAGAACTGAGGTGGTATATCGGTTTCGCCTTTGCAGCAATTGCGGCGATTACCGTTCAGTTGAGTCTGTCAGTCTACTCTTCAAGTGAAGCCTTGCGTCACAGCTTTTTCAGCGTCACATCGATTATGACAACAACAGGTTTTTCAACAGAAAATTTCAATACTTGGCCACTGTTCTCGCGGGCTATTCTCTTGCTGCTGATGTTTGTTGGAGGAATGGCCGGTTCGACAGGTGGAGGAATAAAAGTCTCCCGTGTGGCGATTTTGATTAAAACAGCTTTTTCTGAATTGAAGCGAAATACGTATCCGAATCGAATCGTCAGCATGCACTTTGAGCATAAGAGTGTGGAAGGTAAAATGATTAAAGCTATTGCGAATTACTTGATTGTGTATGTCCTGGTTTTTATCGTTATTTTATTAATTATAAGCCTGCAGCTTGATGATTTCACATCAGCATTCAGTGCAGTTGCGGCAAACTTCAATAATATTGGACCTGGACTTGGAGTAGTTGGACCGGATTCATCCTATTCCTTCTTTAACAGCATCAATAAAATTGTACTGTCGATTGCCATGATTATGGGAAGACTGGAAATTTTTCCGATTCTCATCCTATTTTCACCGGCGATATGGAGAAGACGAGCATAGCAAGAAGAGACAACCGGAACTGTTCTGGTTGTCTCTTTTTTTGTAGTATAAGGGATTATAAAATAAAGGCTGGTATGACACAGTTGGTTAACGTTTTATCTTTAAGAATAGATGGGGTAAAATATAGATGGGGTAAAATATAGATATGGAAAAGAATATTCTCCACTCGA
>NZ_BAAGPH010000120.1:0-9801 GCF_054784355.1 Alkalibacterium psychrotolerans
CGAAGAAAAGGAGGATGTACTTCTACATCTTCAGAAAAAATACAAAAGAACAATGAAGACCATCTAAAACCGACGGTTTTCATTGTTCTTTTTGTTTGTTAAGAGCTGGTTTTTTCCCAGCCCCTTTGCTGTGAGGATAGCTATAAGTAAGATTCACTACTTTATCCTCATTTAGGCAGTTTATCTTCCATATCTGAAATTTTCTCCAGGAGTCTGTCAATTTTATCTTCCAAATCCGCAATTTTTTTATTGTCTTGAGGTTTGGACTGGTTGAAATAAGTCGTAAGTGAACTGGTCAATGTGCCAATCAAGGCGAGTCCCAAAAACATCAGCAGAATCGCAGCAAAGCGGCCGGTCAACGTCATCGGATAAATCTCGCCGTGTCCGACCGTTGTCACCGTGACAATGGCCCACCACACTGATTCGGAAAAGGGTATCGATTCAGACACGGTAAAGAGTGTGGCACTGAACAAAATGAGCAGCACACTGGCGTACAATACATATATCAGCCCATTCGTCTCGAGTAGGGACTTGATTTCTCTTTGAGACCGCATTTTCAACCCAAACAGACGTGAGAAGCGGGAGAAACGCACAAAATGAGAGAAACGGAGAATGCGAAAGACCCGGGACAATCTGAAGAGCCGGAAAATCGAATAAAAAGGAATGATTGAAAGCAGATCAAATACATGATGCAACACGAATTCTTTTTTATCTTCATATAAAACAAGCCGGTAGATATAATCAATCGCAAAAATCACGACAAAAATAGTATCAATAGTAAAGTAAGGCTGATCCAGAATGGAAATAATAGACAGCAAATCCAGAATAATCAGGATAATGGACAAAAGGGAAAGAAACATCATCGTCAAGTTATAGCGACGGAAATTAGTCATAGTAGCCTCCAGCAAAAAAAAGTATGTAAGGTCAGGTTAATGTAGTTCAATAGTAGGCTTTTTCTAAAACATTGTAAAGCTGAAAGGAGCCTGATCTATAAAAAAACGAGAAACCCCTGAGGCCTCTCGTTTTATAAGTATTAAGTTGTTTAACTGTAGCGAGCTAGACGCTTTTCCAAATCTTTTCTGAATATGTCCCGGAAAAATTGGATGAACGGTCCCAGGAAGAAAGCAGTCAGAATGGTGTTGATGCCAAACGTAGCACCTAAAAGGGCACCGATAACTGAAAAGGATACATCAAGAACTACTCGAGAAAGTCGGTAGGACCAACGGCCTTTGCCTGCATCCGTTAAAATGATTGGGAAAGCATCATATGGAGCAACGCCTTCTTGCGCTTCAGTGTATAATGCCACACCGCTCGACAGGAAGAATATCCCCAACACCGAAAAGATGATACGAATAACCATACCTTCAGGCGGGGCAAACAGTGAACCGTAAATATTCAGTGTAATATCGGAAAAGTTCCCGACGATAAAAATATTTAAAAGCGTGCCGATTCCAATCAGCGAACGGTTCTGGAAATAAATGTAGATGAGAGCCAATAGGCTGGAAACCATAATGAAGAATCCAAATCCAACGTTTAAGAATCCGCTGGCCCCCAAGTTAAACATGGTATAAGGATCCGTTCCTAAGTCTGCCAGTCTAAAAGATGACACGGCAAAACTGATAAAGAAAGTTCCAATTAAGGAATACGTTAATCTGATTTTTTTCATGTAAATACCTCTTTTTCGAATTAATGTCCATTCTTCACTATAAGACCATGCGCTCTTTTAGTCAATTAAAAAGAGAAAACTCTTATTCTCGCAGAAGCGGATTGTAATGTTGGGTGTGAAATGAAATCAGTCCAATGTTCGGTAAAGTGAGTGGAGCAGCAGTCATGAGTCTTCCGAAGAGAAGGAAAATTCGGTAAACTCAAAACAAAAAAGCAGTGAGTGTACCGAAAAAGACGATGTTCGACCAACTCAGTTGAACTTAAGGCTGTAGTCTGCCGAAGTAGGCAAGAGTTGAGTAAAGTGAAAAAATATGGAGCATGAGTGTGCCGAAGTTTCAGGAACATGGGTAAACTCGACTTGTCAGATGGTGGAGTTGACCTAAGAAGCCGTTGCTTTGGCAATCTCATAGGTTTTAAGCTGTTCAGTCTGCTTAAAACAGCACGTCTTCGGCAAACTGGCGCCAATCGTATCGGCCAGCTGACCGAACACGACTGGCTTTGAACCAGCAGACAATATAAAGAGAAGAGAATCTGCCGAATCAGTAAGGAACAGACTCGCCCACTGCGAGTCTGCACATCATTTCAAACGACCCTAGAGGGAATTGAACCCCCGACCTAGTGCTTAGGAGGCACTTGCTCTATCCTGCTGAGCTATAGGGTCAATACGGTTACTTCTCTATTAAATCACGCCAGCGAGAACGGCACAAGTAAATATTTTTTAGAAATTACGGAAATAGCGGTGGTCTTCGAAAGCGTTATCTGATATACTAGTATATGAGTAAGGAACAACAAAATAATTAAACAAAATCGAATGGAGGAAATGAGTAATGGTAAATTTGAAAGCGAAGCCATTTAATCTAAATGACGATGGGGTTAAATGGGTCGAAGATACTATAGCGAATATGTCGCTCGATGAAAAAATTGGGCAACTCTTTGTCAACATGGGAGCAGACCGCTCGGAAGAGTACCTGACAGGTGTACTGAATGACTATCACATCGCAGCAGTTCGTTACAATAAAGGAAAAGCGACAGAAGTTTATGATCAGAATAAAATTTTACAGACTAAAAGCAAGATTCCACTTCTGATTGCTGCAAATACAGAAGCAGGTGGCGATGGTGCTGTCACTGACGGAACAAAAGTAGGCGACGAAGTCAAAGTTGCTGCAACCAACGATCCAGCATATGCTTATGAACTGGGACGCATTTCCGGTATTGAAGCATCAGCTGTAGGGTGTAACGCATCATTCGCACCGATTGTGGATTTAACGCGCAACTGGCGTAACCCGATTATCTCAAACCGTACATGGGGAGCCGACGTTGACCAGACCATTGAATTGTCCAAGGAATACATGCGCGGCATTATGGAATACGGCATCATGCCTTTTGCCAAACATTTCCCGGGTGACGGAATCGATGAGCGTGACCATCACTTGTCCTATGCATCAAACCCAATGAGTGTAGATGAATGGGATCAGACTTTTGGCCGCATTTATAAAGAACTGTCAGATGCCGGACTGCCAGGTATCATGGCGGGACACATCCATTTGCCTGAGTATGAAAAGGCCCTGCACCCTGAACGTGACGAAAAAGACTTCCTACCGGCTTCATTGAATAAGACATTGCTGACGGAACTGCTGCGCGACAAGTTAGGTTACAACGGAGCTATCGTAACAGACGCTTCTCACATGGTCGCAATGACAGGAAGTATGCCCAGACGTGAAATGGTGCCGACAGCGATTGAAGCGGGCTGTGATCTCTTCTTGTTCTTCAATGATCCGGATGAAGATTTTCAGTGGATGAAAGAAGGATACGAGAACGGCCTTCTATCTGACGAACGCTTGCATGATGCACTACGCCGTACATTAGGCTTGAAGGCAAAACTAGGCCTGCACAACTTTGAAGGCAAGCGCGAAGACATTATGAAATCCAAAGAAGAAGCACTAAGTCTCATTAACACAGACGATAGCAAAGCCGTGGTCAGAGAAGTAGCGGATAAGGCTATTACCTTAGTGAAAGATGAACAGAAAGATTTGTTCCCAATCATACCGGAACGCTACAAACGCATCCTGCTCGTTCCAGTCAGAGGACTGACCGGAGGCTTTGGTGCAATGATTGCCGGAAATAAGCCGAAAGCCCATGATTACCTGAAAACAATGCTGGAAGCAAAAGGACACGAGGTCTCCATCTGGGAAAACACGGAAGATCGCATCATGAAGCTGCCTGAAAGTGAACGCGCCCAGGCGATTGCAAATGTCTATGCTCAAAAACAGCCGATTTCAAATTTGACTGACAAGTATGACCTGATTATCAACGTATCAGACGTCAATAGTGGGGGAACCATTCAGCGAACAGTCTGGCCGGCTTCAAAAGGAACACCGGATATTCCGTTTTATGTTCATGAAGTACCAACCCTTTATGTATCTGTACAAAATCCATTTGATTTGGCGGACGTCCCGCAAGTGGGCACGTACATCAATACCTATGACGGTATGGAAGTGACGATGGAAGAGCTGGTCAAGAAACTGACTGGGGAAAGTGACTTTAAAGGCGTCAGCTCAGTCGATGCCTTCTGCGGACTGCCTGACACAAAAATCTGGCGCACCAGCACCTATGCTAAGTAAGCCATTTTAGAGATTAACCTGTAGATATAGGCCATTTTGGTCTGTGTTTGCAGGTTCTTTTTTGTGTATAAGTTGTGTCTCTTCAAAGAGAACTGATAAACTAGAGTTACAGAATGGACAGCAGAAGGTACACGTCATAGAGGAGTGAAACGCATGAAGCAGTCAGAAGACATCCTTATTGTCGGCGCGGGACCAACGGGACTGGTACTGGCCCTGGAACTGGCTTATCATAATATTCCCTTTAGAATTATCGATAGAAACTGCGGTGTCGGTGACTCTTCAAGAGCCATGCTGGTGGTCCCAAAGGTGCTGGAAAGCTACCAGAAATTCAACCTGGATCAGGCCGTGATTTCAAAAGGTATTCGACCGGACGTCATTAACTACTATGTAAATAATGAAAAAAAGGCAGATATCCCATTAGGTACATTGGGAAAAGGGCTGAGTGCCTACCCATATGTGGTCACCTTCCCCCAAGACGAACACGAAAAAGTGTTACTGGAAAAACTCGAAGAAATGGGCCACACTGTTGAATGGGAGATGGCTTTTGTCTCCTGCGAAGAAACTGGTGGCAAAGTGAAAGCGACAGTGAAAAATAATGAAAGAGAAACAGAAGAAATTTTTTCTTACGTCATTGGCTGCGACGGAGCATCGAGCACAGTTAGAAAGAGTGCAGACATTCACTTTACAGGACATACGTATGAGGAAGTTTTTTATGTGCTGGACGCAATAGCAGAAGGAGAAGTAATAAAAGAAGAAGCTGGGTCATTTTCATTCACAGAAAAATATTTTGCACTGTTTTTTTCCGCTGAGAAATAAAGAAACCACACGCATTATCGGCATGTTTCCGCCCGATCTTGTTGAAAAAGAAGCGTTTGATTTCAACACACTGAAGCCTCGTCTTGAGAAAGCTTTTCAAATAAAAATAGAAAACAAAAACTGGTTTTCTGACTACAAAATACACAGGCGGACAGCAGAACACTTCAGAAATGGACGGATTTTCTTAGCCGGTGATGCCGCTCATATCCACAGTCCGGCAGGTGGCCAAGGAATGAATCTTGGCATTGGCGATGCTGTGAACTTGGGCTGGAAACTGGCAGCGGTACTTTCAAAAGGCACAAGCGAGTCCATTTTGGACACTTATGAAAAGGAACGCAGACAACTGGCTGAAGACATCGTCAGTCGAACGGATAATGCATTTAAACTGGTTGCTTCTCAGTCCAATTTGAGTAAAATCGTCAGGACTCATGTAGTACCGCTCTCAGCCAAAGCTGCCGGAAAAAGTGGCTGGATTCAGAGTCAGATGTTTAAAGTCCTTTCCCAGCTCTACATCACCTATGACTCAAGCAAGTTAAACGGTGAAAGTGACGGGGATATTAAACCTGGTTCCCGACTGCCATTTGCAGAAGGGTAGTCCTTTGAGTTCATACGAGAAAGGGGCTGGCAGCTGCATATTTTCGGTGAGGTACCAGGACATTTCAATAAAGAATATTTCAGAAACGTAGCCGTCATTAACAGAAAGTGGACGGACAAAACCCGAGACGCCGGCTTTGAAAAAGACAGAGTTTATCTAGTCAGACCGGACGGTTATATAGGTTGGACAGGCAAAGCAGAATCAGCCGACCGCTTACTGCAGTATATAAAAAAATGGGTCAATTAAAGTGGTGCACTATCGATTCTAATTATGCTATGATTTAGTTAGTAAGCAAAACAGTAGAGGAGTGAATTAAATGAAAGTATCAACAAAATGGGAAGGTAACTTAGCCTTCACAATGGAAAACCCTGACGGCAATCAGCTGAAAATGGATGCCCGTAAAGAAGCCGGGGGAGACGGAACAGGTGTCTCACCAATGGAAGCAGTTTTAGGTGGCCTGGCAGGCTGCATGGGCATCGATATGTACATGATTTTAAAGCCTTATCAGGACAAGCTGACCCGCATGGAAATTGAAACGGACGGCGAGCGTAACGATGAGGCACCAAAATTCTTTACAGCTGTTGAAATTACCGTCCATGTCGATGGAGACGTACCGGCCAGCCGTGTATGGCGAGCAGTGAAGCTGAGTGACGAAAAATACTGTTCAGTGGCCAATTCCCTGAAAGCTGACTTGTCTTATAAAGTCTTTTTAAACGGAGAAGAAGTCGCTGACGAAAAGAAATAATGTTTTAAGACTGTCCTTTATAAAATCCAAATTTAAGGAGATTCATACATGGCGACTCTGACAGCAACGATTCAATCAAGAGAACTGATGCGGAAAGTGACTTTTTCTGCAATCATTCCGACAGCGACCAAATCACTTTACGACCCGGACCCAGTCGAGGAAACTAGCGGACCACTTAAAACCTTGTATCTGCTTCACGGCTGGGACGGCAATCACGAAGACTGGATTCAGAACTCCCGTATCGTCAAATGGGCAACGGAATACAACATAGCCGTTATTATGCCTTCCGGGGAAAACAGCTTCTACGTGGATCACCCAAGTGAAGACAACTACGGCAAATTCATCGGTGAAGAGCTGGTGGAAGAGACACGCAAACTGTTCCCACTGTCAGATAAGCGGGAAGATACTTTTATCGGCGGTCTGTCGATGGGCGGATACGGCGCACTCAGAAACGGCTATGTCTACAGCGACACGTTCAGCAAAGTCATTGCTTTGTCCAGCCGTATATTCAAAAAACACGACCCTTTTCATGACCTAAAAGAAGACAACCCAATCAACAAGCGCATCTGGCATCTGCTTGGCAGTAAAAGTTACGATGACGTGCCGGACGAACTGGACATCTATCACCTGATTGAACACTGCCAAAACAAACCTGAATTGTTTTTGGCCTGCGGGTCGGAAGATTTTCTGATTGATGAAAATGTAGCCTTGCACAAATGGCTTGTGGAAAACAGTGTCGAGCATGAATATATGATTGAGCGAGGCATCCATGACTGGTCCTTCTGGAGCAAATCCATGCAGAAAGCACTGCCTTGGGCGCTTGACGTGAAATAGGCTTGAATCTAACAATCTTTCTAAAGCCAGTGAAAAAATAGAATGAAATACGGTGCTAACCTCAATGAGTTTTTCGCCAAATAATCTTGGTGAAGAATGATTTTAAGGTTAGCACTGTAATTTATAAAGTAAGCCCTTGCATAGAAATGATTAGAAATATATTACTAAAGTCGTTTCGTGTCGACAAAAATTAATTATGTAAGTATTTTTATAATTAGGAGTGACAAAATGGAAGAGAAAAAACTGCTTGAATTACTGAACGATATGACCTTAGAAGAAAAACTGGGGCAGCTGACACAAGTGTTTGGACAGCCTTATTTGGACGACAATTACGAAGTGACCGGTCCGATGTCTTTTCTGGCGGTTCCAAACGAACTGGTTCCTCTAGCAGGCAGTATTTTAGGAGCATCCGGGGCAGAGTCGACTCGAAAGATACAGGATACATATTTAGAGAAGAGTAGACTCAAAATTCCTTTGATGTTTATGGCGGATGTTATACATGGTTAGAAGACGATTTTTCCTATTCCACTAGGCATCGGTGCAACATGGAATATGGATGCGGCTGTTAAAACAGCACAAGTATCAGCAGTGGAAACAGCTGTTTCAGGCATTCATGTCACGTTTTCTCCGATGGTTGATTTGGTTCGCGACCCAAGGTGGGGAAGAGTCATGGAATCTACTGGAGAAGACAAATATTTGAACGAGCGCTTTGCCGAAGCATTTGTCAAAGGGTATCAAGGAGAAAGTTACGATGAGCCTTACGCAATTGCTTCTTGTGTCAAACACTTTGCGGCATATGGAGCTCCTGAAGGCGGAAGAGACTACAATACCGTCAATATGTCTGAACGTCAGCTAAGAGAAGACTATCTGTCTGCTTACCAGGCAGCCATCGATGCAGGAACCGAACTGGTCATGACGTCTTTCAACGTAGTCGACGGCATTCCTTCAACAGGAAATAAATGGCTCTTGAAAGACTTGCTGCGTGACGAAATGGGCTTTGACGGTGTGGTCATATCTGACTGGGGCGCAGTAAAAGAAATGATTCCTCATGGGGTTGCGGCTGATGAAAAAGAGGCAGCATACAAAGCACTTAATGCGACTAATGACATCGAAATGATGACCTTCACTTATCACCGGTATGCAAAAGACCACATTGAAGCTGGTCTGATTGACGAAAAACTGATCGACGAATCCGTTTTGCGAGTGCTAAAATTGAAGAATAAACTGAGTCTTTTTGAAAACCCATACCGCTCAGCAAGTCAAAAAGAGGAAAATGAATTAATTTTAAGTGATGCTCACCGTCAAGCTGCCTTGGAAGTTGCGGAAGAATCAATGGTACTTTTGAAGAATGAAGAAGTACTTCCGCTGGCTGATAAAGAGCAGACCGTTGCGGTAATCGGTCCCTTTGCAGAAGGCGAAGACATGCTGGGTGCTTGGTCATGGAAAGGCGAAGCTGAAACGGCAAGCGACCTTTACCAGTCACTGAAAACGGCACTGCCTGAAGGAAATGTGCTTATGGCCAAAGGCAGCACCATTTCTGAAACGTCAGAAGATTGGCTGGAAGAAGCGGAAAAAGTGGCTGCAGAAGCCGATGTCATCGTTATGGCTCTTGGTGAAAGTGCAGAGATGAGTGGAGAAGCTGCCAGCAGAACAGATATCACCTTGCCTCAGGCGCAAGTGGAGCTGCTTAAGCGCGTGGCGAAACTGAACAAACCGATCGCTACTGTTTTATTTAACGGCCGTCCGCTTGACTTGAACACGGTGGAACCTTACTCTGATGCAATACTTGAAGCCTGGTTCCCCGGAACAGAAGGTGGAGAAGCTGTGGCAAACATCCTGACTGGTAAAACAAATCCGTCAGGTAAACTGCCGATGTCCTTCCCGGAAAATGTCGGTCAGGTGCCACTCTATTACAACCACTTTAATACAGGCAGACCAGCTGAAGAAAGAGAAGAAGGGCGCTACGCCTCACGCTATCTGGACTCTTCCAATTATCCGAAGTATGCCTTTGGTTACGGCTTAAGCTATACAAGTTTTGACTACAGTGATGTGACCTTGTCCAGCAATACGTTGACACCTGAAGAACCGATTAAGGTGTCCGTAACCTTAACGAATTCAGGAGAACGTGCTGGAGAAGAAGTGGTGCAGCTTTACATCAGAGATTTAGTAGGAGAAGTCGTCAGACCGAAAAAAGAGTTGAAAGGTTTCCAGAAAGTTCTTTTAAATCCTGGCGAATCCAAAAAAGTGACCTTTACACTATCAGAAGATATGCTGACGTATGTTCATTCAGACTTGTCTGTTGAAGCGGATGCGGGTGAGTTCGAGGTCTTTGTCGGTGGCAGCAGTCTGGCACAGCGATCAATACAATTTACTTTAGAAAAATAAGCTCGTATTATATTAAACTCAAGTTTCGCACCCTAATAAATGCTTCACAATCCTATCGGATTAACCCTCACCAAAGAAATTACGCAGCAATTTGTTCTTGGTTTGACTGATTTCCAATCAAAATTTCTTTGAATGCCGCC
>NZ_BAAGPH010000121.1:0-11291 GCF_054784355.1 Alkalibacterium psychrotolerans
TAGACTCTTATTAAAGGCTAACTTTTTTTAAAAATCAGTTTTTATTTAACCTGATCAATAGCTAGCATCAAACGAGCAACAAGATTTTTTTAATACATAGTTTTTCATAGATTATTGGGTGTTACCTCAACATTCAGCTAAATTAATTGGTCAATCCATTATTTTCAATGACTTTCTGATACCAGTTAAAGGATTCTTTTTTGCGTCGCTCTAAGGTTCCATTACCCTGGTTATCTTTATCCACATAAATAAAGCCGTAGCGTTTTTCCATTTCCCCTGTGCCGAAACTGACAATATCAATAACGCCCCAGGGGGTGTAGCCCATCAAGTCAACGCCGTCTTCATTCACAGCCAGCTCCATCGCTTGGATGTGTTCTTTAAGGTAAGCTACTCGGTAGTCATCCTGGACAGTTCCGTCTTCTTCAATTTTATCGTAAGCGCCCATGCCATTCTCGACAATAAAGAGCGGCTTGTTGTAGCGCTGATATACTGTGTTTAAGGTGTAGCGCAGGCCGTTCGGGTCAATCTGCCAGCCCCAGTCGTTTGCTGAAACGTATGGGTTACCGACCATTTTGGCACCAGGGTAATCTCTCACCGGACTGCCTTCGACGTCTTCCAGTGTCGTCACCGCGTTCGACATGTAATAGCTGAAGCCGATATAGTCAACCGTGCCTTCTTTAAGTACCGCTAAATCCTCTTCTGTATAGTCAAAGCTGTAGCCTTTCTTTTCCCAGTTTTTGAGTGCATAGTCCGGAAATTCACCTCTGACGTGCACATCACTATAAAAGAAACGGCGCTCCATCATTTTCACGGCAGCCAGCTGATCATGGGGGTTGCTTGAATACGGATAGACCGGTACATAGGCCATCATGCAGCCAATCTGAAAATCAGGATTGATCTCTTTTCCGATAGTGACCGCGCGTGCACTGGCAATCAGCTCATTGATACTGGCTTGAATCGTCACTTCTTCTTTATTATCTTCTTCTGAAAACTGAACAGCCGAATTCGTCCACACATGCAGCTCGTCAAAGCTGTCCATCTGGTTATTGATTTCATTAAAGGTCATCCAGTATTTGACTTTATCCTTGTACCGCTCCATCACCGTTTGAGCATAGTGTTCAAAGAAGTCAATCAGCTTTTTGTTTTTGAAGCCACCGTAATTAGAGTACAAATTATACGGAATTTCAAAATGCGACAAGGTAATGACCGGCTCAATACCGTTTGCCAGCAGTTCATCAAACAGTTCGTCGTAGTAAGCCAGTCCTTCTTCGTTTGGCTCCAAATCATCGCCATTTGGAAAAATTCTCGCCCAGTTGATGGACGTTCTAAATGCTTTCAAGCCCAGTTCCTTGAAGTAAGCAATGTCTTCTTTGAAACGATGGTAAAAATCAATCGCTTCATGGTTTGGGTAGTACTCACCTGCTTCAATGCCGTCCGTGATGCGTCTTGAAGTGTTGACGTCGCCTCCAGTCATTACATCAGCTGTCGACAATCCTTTACCTTTTATGTCATACGCCCCTTCAAGTTGGTGAGCAGCTACTGCTCCGCCCCATAAAAAATCTTTTGGAAATGTGTTTTCTTTATTAATCATCATCTACTCCTCTATGGTTTTTTTGAATTTTTTTTACTATTCTTCTTCGCCAAGCTGCCCAATCGAAGCAAAAACGGCCCCTAAAATATTGGAATTATTTTTGAATGCGCATGTGTCAATTGTGACCCGTTCAAATAAGCGACCATAAAATTCAGACTCTTCTCTAAGAATCTCATATTGTTTATCTATTTCCTCCATTAAAATCGCCTGTTCACTTATACCCCCGCCTATGAGGACTTTCTCAAGATCCAGCAGGACATGAATATTGACAAACATATTGACGACTTCTCTAACGTATTGTCTGAAAAATGCTATTAAGTGTGGGTTTTCCCTTTTGTTGATTTCTTCAAAGACTCGCTCGCCGTCAACAGGCCCACTCCAGCCCAGCATGCGCCCACATTCTTCAATAAAATGCACAGAAGAGAGTTTATATCCTACAATGTTTTTTCGGTTCAAGTCAAAAACATTGTTTGTCAGAAAACTGAATTCCCCGGCCTGATAATTCGTGCCTTGATACAGTTTTCCATCTAAGATAATTCCGCCACCAATACCTGTTCCTAGGGTAATGACAATCCCGTTCTGGATTCCCTGCAGATTCCCTAGCCATAACTCACATAAGGCTGCCGCTTTTGCATCGTTGACTATCGTACAGTTTTTACCGTAAGTCTTTTGAAAATGTTCCTTGAAATTGAAATCATGCAAAAATGGCAGCGATCCACCAAAATAGACGATACCTGCATCTGTATCCACTTTACCCGGCATACTGATGGCTACGGATTCGATAGCGCTACTGTCAAACTGCGTGTAAATCTGATCCAGCTGATTTAAAAAACTTTCTAAATCAAGAGGTGTATTCACCTTGTTTTTATCTTCTAAACTTCCGTCGGCATAGACTTTGGCGTATTTAATATTCGTCCCCCCGATATCAATACCGAGATGATATGTATGCGTCATGTTACTCCTCCAGTCAGTTAGTCATTATTTAGTAATATTAAGCGCTTAACTTTTTCATTCTAATCAGTCTTTCTTACCTTGTACAGAGATGATTATTTGTAAACTTCCTAGCTCTACATTCCATACATTTTTATTATAGCGGTTATAGGATGGAATGACCATGAGAGATTCGCATTATTTAAAGATTTTACTGGTAAACACCCTTTTTATACGCAGAAAAAAAGACAGCCTAAACTGTCTTTTAAGTCTATTTTACCGAATGTTTGAACCCGCAATTCGAGCAATCGTATGGCGATCCCCCCGAATAACTCGAGACATCTCCAAAATATTATTATAAAGTGCAATACCCCCATATCCAGCATCGCCAATGTGCTGGATATCTACACCAGCCATCTTGTTCTGCAGAGCAATTTCCTTAATCGTTGATGCATCTGCACTTTCCTGACTGGTTCCAATGGCCGAAAGCGTTAAAACGTTGTGCTTTTTAGCCAGCTTCACTGCTTCTGAAAGAATCTCGAGCGTCACTCCCGGAACTGTTCCAACTGCCGGCAGTAAGATAATGTCTGCCCCGTTATCAATAAAGTCTTCAATAGCGTTCATGTCCACAACCGATTCGCTGACGCCAGCGCCATGCATTTTCCCGGCAATAATGACTCCGTTAAATGTATCTTTAGCGACTTTCAATGCTTCATTAATTTCTTTGTTAGTTACACCTGTTCCTGGATTGCCTGTCAGACAGATAAAGTCAAAGCCCAGTTCATTCGCTTTTTGGTAGGTTTCCTTAAATGCCTGTCTGCCTTTTGAAATGGTTAAGCGGTCTTCAGCCATAACTGCCGATTCATCCACTGGTTCCAAGTTGACCCCCATAGGGCGCCCGACCAGTTTTTTTAAATACGCTATCGGATTAGTTTGATTGTCGATGCCATTGATTTGTGGATCCATAACGTCCAGTCCATTTAGTAAAATGAGATCAGCACCAAATGCCCGCGCAATTTCACTGTTGGTGATGCCTGTCGAAGCAGTCATGCTGACGACATTTTCTGACAAAATTGTCCGTCCTTCGCTCGCTTTTATAGCTGACTTCAAGTCTTCCTTGTCCATCTTTTCAAAATCACTCGCAAAACAGTTTAGTAATCGTTTGACCATTATATCCTCCTTCAGTTTTAGCTGACATCTACTAAATGTTTTTTCATTGATCCCAGCTTTTGTTTTTTGTAATCATGAATATTATCTTTCGTGGTGTTCATGTCTGCCAATACCGCTTTGTAATCAGCATTAGTCATTTCTTCTAAACACTTTACCAACTTAAAGTTAGCTAAAATAGCATCAAGTAAATCACTCTTGACTACGACGTCATGTAGACCCGAACTACTTAAGTATTCTTTACGCTGCATAATTTTAGCCTTGTACTCCATCACTTCTCCCCTTCTATTGAACAGTTCATTATCTGAGAAGTGAAGTGAGTCGTCATTCAACTCTTTATGTAGCTTTTTGTGACTGTAATAGAATTTTATAAAATCATCAATCAACTCCTGAATAACAATAAGCGCATTATTGGCTTCTTCAATTTCATAATTATCTAGTATCATTGTCTTTTGAAGTAAAAGTTGTTGCTTAGCCTCTTCCTGCAATAATTTCTGTGATTCCTTCTTATTGGCTTTAATTTGTATGGTTGAAATAATTAAAGCTACTAATCCACCAATTAAAGCGGAAACAAAATTACCGAAAAATCCATCCCACATTTGTCTTAGGCCCCCTATAAATATACTGTTTACTGGTTATATTATAGCATGATAGATATATTTAATTAATAAATACACTCCTCTACTGCTATGGTCATTTTAAGACTTAGTTTTATAAACTTATGTCTTGCTGGCTTACAAATAAAAATATAGATAAACTGAATATCATTTTTAGAGATTATTTTAAAAAATTAGTACACATTCTTACCAAGTGATACCATAAAAATTTATTAATAATCTTACAAAAGAAAATGGTGCCAGCAGGTTCATCTGAACCAGCCGACACCATATTTAGTTCTTTTATAAACTTATTTCATCTTTTCCTGAAACTTTCATGAATAAGAGGAGAGAGAGTACAGTAAACAGCATCAATACAGTTGATAAGGCTGCAGCTATACCGTAGTTTCCTCGAATAACTTCAGTATAGATTGCTACTGTAACAGTACGTGTATTTACTGTATACAGTAAAATTGAAGTAGAAAGTTCAGAAATCATAGTAATCCAACTTAGAATAGCGCCCGCTATAATACCCGGCATCATCATCGGGACAGTAATTTTGAAGAATGTGTTCATTTTACTACTACCCAAACTTTGTGCTGCTTCTTCAATCGATGGCGAGATATTGTGCAAAGCTGCAACAGATGAACGTATAGTATACGGAAGTCGTCTTACAGCAAATGATACTACCATAATAAATGTTGTACCGGTAATTGTTAGTAACCCTGTTCCACCAATTCCAGTATTATACGATGTTAAAAATGCAATACCTAGGACGGTACCAGGAACAATATAAGGAATCATGCTTAGTGTGTCTATTGACGCAGTTAATGGATTTCGTCTTCTTACTGCTAAATAAGAAATGAAAACAGCATATATAACCACCAGAATAATAGCCAGCATAGGTATACGTATAGTATTAAAAATCGAGTTTCCCATTCTGGAAAAAGCTTCCCTATAACTGTCTAGAGAGTATCCTGGCTGGAATACCATTCCGCTTGTATTGAGGAATGATGTGTATACAAGATAAACTTGGGGCAGTACAGCAGTAAGAACTATACCGTAACTTGTCAAATAGACAAGGATTTTTTTTACACCAGTCAATTTTTTGTTTTGAACTGGATGGAGGGAGTTCATGGAAAAAGAATACTTCAACGCAACTATCTGTTGTAGGAAGAAGATGGATAAAGCAATTACGATTGCTATAACAGCAAGAGCTGATGCAAACGCAGAGTCTCCCCCTACCTCACTAATAAATTCCGTAAAAATCAAAACTGGGAATGTTCGGTATCCTTCACCAATCAGCATTGGTGTACCAAAGTCAGAGAAAGCTCTCATAAATACAAGAAGAGCACCTGCTAAGACCGTCGGCATTAAAAGAGGCAAGACTACTTTGAAGAATCTATTGATTCCTGTGACACCCATTCCTTCCGCTGCTTCAAGAATTGACTGATCAATACTTTTAAATGCTCCGTTAACATAAAGGAAAATCAAAGGAAACAGCTGTAGGGAAAACACAAGTACAATTCCCGAAAACCCATAGATATCTGGCATCTGAAATCCAAACAAATCGCTTAAAAAACGCGTAATCAATCCACTTCTACCGAGTAATAGTATCCATGAGTAAGCACCTATAAATGGCGCAGACATGGATGCAATAATAATTAAAATACGCAGAAACTTCTTACCTTTAAATTCATACATTGCAAATAAATATGCCAGAAGTATTCCAAGAACAAGAGCGAAAAATGTTGCGGTCAAAGAGACTTTGAAACTATTAAAAAGGGTCCCCGAATAATAACTCATGGAGAAAAAGCGCGTAAAATTATCTAATGTGAATCCAGTACTTTCAGTAAAAACAGATTGTCTAAGAAGATTGCCAACTGGATAGACAAGGAATATCAGGTATGTGATGAAGATAAATATTGATGCAGCACCCCAGATATCTATTCTAAAACGTTTTTTCTTAGTATTGGCTGTCATTGCCGTCGGATCAACTTTTACAACACCTTTTAATTCAGATTTATTCGCATCCATCACCCCACCTCCGTGAGGTTAACTGTTCCATCAGAGTTGTAAACATTAATTTTATTGGGATTAACTTTGAAGTAAACGACATCTCCTGAATTTAAATCTTCATCAAAACTAGATTCTTCAGTTACTTGTATATGACTCTCATTTCCAATTTCTACCATATACTCAGTATTCAGGCCAAGGTAAATACTATCCTTAATCGTAGCTTTAAAAGTGTCTTCTACTGAATCTACTCTGTTAAAGTCCTCGGGTCGTATACTTATCCGAACATCCTGAGTCTCAATATGACTCAATTTTGGAACTGACAATGTATACCCTGTGTCAAATACTATTTTAGCTAAGCCGGACTGGTTAATAAGTTTGGCATTAATCATATTTGTACGACCAATAAAAGTCGCAACAAATTCATTAGATGGTCGGTGATAAAGCTCTTTGGGTTTGCCCACCTGTTGAATAATGCCCCCCTTCATTACTGCTATCTTATCCGAAATTGCCATAGCCTCTTCTTGATCGTGTGTCACGTATACCGTGGTAATCCCTACTTCTTTCTGAATTTCACGAATAGCCTGACGCATATCAATTCTCAGCTTCGCATCAAGATTACTTAATGGTTCATCCATTAAAAGAACATCAGGGTTGATTGCCAATGCACGGGCTAAAGCTACTCGCTGCTGCTGCCCACCACTCAACTGATCTGGTTTTCTGTCCATGAAGTCTTCCATTTGAATAAGTTTTAAATATTTTTCAGCTGTAGCCCTCACTTCACTCTTTTTAAGCTTGCGTTGTTTTAGACCAAACTCCACATTCTCTCTTACAGATAAATGAGGAAAAATAGCATAATTTTGAAATACCATTCCAATATTTCTACGACTTGGATCCTGATCATTTATCCTATTTTTATTGAAGAAAAAGTCTCCACCTTCAATTGTATTAAATCCAGCTATCATTCTGAGCAATGTTGTTTTACCACAACCTGAAGGTCCCAGTAGTGTAAACAGGGACCCTTCTGGAATAGTCACATTTAAGTCAGGAATGACAACAGTTTGATCAAATATTTTTTTTGCATTTTTAATCTCTATTTGACTCATAGTCATTCCACATCCTATCTGTTTGATTCAATTTCTACAAATATCTCATTATAGCGATTGATAATTTCTTCTCTATTTTCTGAAACATAGTCCATATCTTCCTGAACAGTATTGATATCTCCGAAGGCTTCCATACTTTCGTTTGTTTCAACATCTTCTCTTACAGGTCGGTTAGTTGTCGTTGTAGACAATACGTTTTGAATTTCCTGAGAAATAATGAAGTCAATGAAGCGCTCAGCATTTTCTCTGTTTTCAGCACCATTAATTATTGCTGCACTCGCTGGAAGAAATACAACTCCTTCTTCAGGATAAACAATTTCAACATTACCACCATCGCTAATTAACTTAGCAACCGGATCCTCATAGGATAATCCTACAGCCATTTCTCCATCCGCTACTGAACGATATACATTACTAGAACTCTGCGAAATTTTGCCGTCTATATTAGTATATAAATCTTTAACAAAATCCCATGCCTCATCAGATTCATAACCACCCATAACTGCTAGAATGTTTGTAAGTTGTGCAAACGCACTGGATGAGTTAGACGGATCGCCAGAGGATATTTGTCCTTTTAGGTCATCATGGAGCAAGTCCTCATAGCTGGTAATTTCAATGTCACCAACTACATCAGGGTTAACAATTAGTACACTTCCATCTAAAGTGTAAGGTGTGTACAAATTAGTTGTATTCTGATATTCTTCTATAACGTTGTCATTTTCCGAAGAAACATATTCTTCAAAAAGATGTTCACTCATAGAATATTGAGAGTAGCCTCCCCCAAAAATGACATCTGCTACTGGGGAATCTTTCTCACTTTCCAGCTTAGTGAATAATTCTCCAGTTCCTGCTTGAATCAAATCAACTGTCACGCCATATTGTTCTTCAAATGCAGGGATGGTTGCATTGATTAATCCTTCTGAGTTTGGTGAATAGACTACGAGTCTGTCAGTTGATTCAGTCGGTTCTTCTCCATCTTCTGCTTCCTCAGTTTCTCCTGCCTGAGTATCGGTATCTTCTGTGTCTGCCCCATTATTACATGCGCCTAAAGTTAATACTGTTGCACCAAATAATCCAAAAAATAATTTCATCTTTTTATTCATTTTCTCCACTCCCTTTTAGTATTAACCTTATTATCACAATAAATGAAGCGTTTTCACATACCACTATTCTTTATATCTGGAAAATATACTACAATTTTTCAATAAATTCTGTTGTACTGACACCGACATACTTTTTAAATACTTTATTATAGTACTTATACTCGCTGAATCCACATTCTTCCGCGATATCATAAACCTTTTTATCTTCATTCTTCAACATCTGTATGGATTTATTTATACGGTACCGATTCAAGTAGTCATTAAATGTAGTCTGTGTTTCCTTCTTAAATTTTTCATGTAGTAATGTAGAGCTGTAGCCAATTTCTTTTGATACATCGTTGAATACAAATTTTTTCCAGTAGTTATGTTTAACATACTCAATCATTTCGAGTACAACTTCATCTTCGATGCCTGATAAAGAATCAGTCAGTATAGCTTTATCTTTTACACGATCTGTCTGTCTTAATTTTAAGAAATAGTTTTGGTGGTCAACTTGAACTATTGCCCTCTTTATTGCTTCACAAATATCCTGTTCCCTAAATGGCTTCACTATAAACTCAGTTACTCCGTATTTTATAGCTTTCTGAGCATTTGAAAATTCATTAAAACCCGAAAGAATTATGGCACTGTAATTGCATTTTATTGTCTCCTCAAACATATCAAAGGCGTTCATTATTGGCATGTTAATATCTGTTAACACAATATCTGGTGTCATAGATTGTATAAGCTCACTGCCTTCTTTCCCGTCCCGAGCTTCTCCAATAACCACACAATTCAATTTTTCAAAGTCGATTCCATAAATCAATCTCTGTCTTATTAATTTTTCGTCTTCTACTATTAATAATTTATACATGTTCTACTCCTTTAACTACAATTTCATTCACTGTGCAATTTAATTTAGAAAAAAGATTAAAACTCGATTGTGGATATAATAAAGAAATCCGCTGCTTAGTATTTCTAAGACCATGATGATACGTTTTGTTGTTGTCATCTTCAAGCATAGAGCTGACTTTCGTACTTGCTTCTTTATTCAATGCATTACCGTTGTCCAATACTCTAAAAATAATTGAGTTATTCCGTCGGTAAATGAAAATCTTAATCTTTAAATCACGTCGGTATTTAAAGCCATACTTCAAGCTGTTCTCAATCAACGGAAGTAAGAATAGTTTCGGCACACTGATGTGTTCAAGTCCCTTTTCACAACTTAATTCAAAATCAAATTCATCAAATCGAATTTTACTAATTTCAAGATAATTTTTTAAGTACTCCAAGTCTTCTACCAACTTAGTGTCAGTAGTCATCTCATCAATACTATATCTAAGAAGACTGTTCATTCTTAGTAGCAACTCATCAGCGAGTTTTTTATCAACATACATCGCCGATCTAATAGTTTCTAATGTATTTGCTAGAAAATGAGGGTGGAACTGAGCTTCAAGCTTTCTCTTTTCCATTTGATGATTTAACTTACTAATACTAAGATACTTTTGGTGGCTCTGTCTAAGATCATCTACCATAACATTTATGTCATCGGCAAGAATTTCAAATTCATCATTCGTTTGAATATTAATATGATAATTCGGTATTTTTTTCACTCGCTGCATTTCATTATTTAAGAAATAAAGAGATCGCCCTATTCGATTTGATATATTTATAGAAAAGTAAATCGAGTACAAGATAACAATAAGTGAGAGGAAAAATAATAAAATTATACTTGAAAGTAAAACAGTTGATTGACCATCGTTAGATACAAATGACATTAATTTCAAGTTACTATATAGCTCTTGTTCCCGTGTTGAAAATGTAGTGCTTGACGTTTCTGGATTCAAAAAGTCATGATTAAGTTTACCTGTCTGCATTAATGTCTGGTCGTTATTCGTGGATAACACATTGTAAAAATTATCATAAATGACGTAATTAGTAGGTGTATCTTGGTTCAAAATTTGAAACTCTTTCCCGTTAATTATCGATACTCCAAATCCTACCTCAACTTCTCTTTTGTAAAATGGAAAAAAATAGAGTAGAAAAGTTTCATTGTTGCTTCGAAAGACACGTAATTTGTTGTCGTAACCAGATTCCTTTTCATTATTTAAAACAATAGATATGTAATTGAGGAAAGCATAATTATCTTCAAATACATTATTCGTCGACAAAAGAGGCATATAGTTTTCGTTTAATACAAGCAATTCACTATTGATAGTCTGTTGTGAATTAAAAGTATAAAAAAGCCGGTACAATTGGCTATCGCTTACTTCGTCAGTATTACTGATAAAGTTGTTAAACGTTTCTTTATTGCTAATAAACAGGTCCTCATGGTGGTGGTCAATTGTTGATGGAATAATAGTACTGAATGATTCAGCTGTTACGTTTAATCGATAGTTCCTCATGTTAATCGTATAAGCACCCAGTAACACTATCGCCAGCAAAAGCATAGATACTACAGTAATAAGTGAAGATTTAATCATTTCTTTTCTTATCTTAAATTCAAAGCGTTTCATTTCCATAATAGGTTGACTCCTTTAACTGAAAAATCAATCCACAGTCTATATTTTTAAAACCGTTTACATATATACTATCAATTCTTAGTATATGGTGAAATGCTCTCATAAGCTACTTGTTTTTTATGGATATGCAAAACTACGAGTTATTTTATTAGACTATTACTCAAGTTTCGCACCCCTAAGAACGACGTTCTATCCTTTTACCGTAAAGATCAGTTAGAATATTGAACTTAAAAGTACAGAAAAAGACACCTCTCTTTGGTAAAATGTAGTTACCAACAAAC
>NZ_BAAGPH010000122.1:0-11604 GCF_054784355.1 Alkalibacterium psychrotolerans
ACTATCCGAAGACATAAACCGAACGTATTTTCGAATACGTGACGGTTTAGTTCAGTGAACCCTTTTTTATGAAATTAGGTTGTCTATTTATAATCTATTCTCTTGACTTACCACCATAATGCTTATAAGTCTGCTTTTTCTTGGTCATCCATTTTTGGAACATTGTCCATACTGCCGTAAATCTTATCCAGAACATCTTGAGACACATCTTCCGATTTACCATCATAGACCACTTCACCCTGGCGAATACCAATCACACGGTCTGCATATTCCAAAGCCAATTCAACGTGGTGAATATTAATCAGGATAGACATGTTCGTTTCTTTATTGATTTTCTTGAAGTCATCCATGACGACTTTTGCCGTTACCGGGTCAAGTGAAGCTACCGGCTCATCCGCTAAAATGATATCCGGGTGCTGTGCAATCGTACGGGCCAAAGCCACTCGCTGCTGCTGCCCACCAGATAGCTGGTCCACACGGTTATAGGCTTTATCTAAAATACCTACTTTATCCAAAGCTTCCAGCGCATCCACTTTTTTCTCTTTCGGGAAAAGTCCTAAGAATTTTCTCCACCAGGACAATTCCGGTACTGTTGAAATGAGTACGTTATTGATTACACTAGTCCGTGTCACTAAGTTGAAGGACTGGAAAATCATACCAATTTTACGTCTGAATTTTCGAATTTGCTTGCCTTTTAGTTTACCGACATTGACACCATTAACTGTCAGAGTACCTTCATTAATATCGTGCATGCGGTTAATGCAGCGGATTAAGGTGGATTTACCGGCTCCGGACAAGCCGATAATGGCGACGAACTCACCTTGATCAATGGTCAAATTGACATTGTTTAAGGCGGTAACCCCGTTCGGATACGTTTTGTTTACATCTTTAAATTCTATCATAGCTGCCTTGTTCCTCTCTGGAAATAGTCAAAAAGAAAGCCAGGAGAGGGCGCTCCCAGCTTATCTTATTTATTGTTTACTCTTAAATTAGTTATTATTCAGAAACTTCGCGTAGAATCTGCTGAGCTTCTCTTTCTACATCGTAATCTTCACTTGTTGCAGGCTCGTATCCTTCGTGAGAGTAAATGGCGATTACTTCGCGACCTTCTTCAGTCTGTGCAATATTGATAAATGCCTGCTGAAGAGCGTCTTTTAAATCATCATCCATGATGTCTGAGAACTGGCTGACAGAGATTGTATCGTTGTAGATACCTGGTGTTACACCAACAACGTCTGTTTCATCCCAGATGCTTGCGTCACGTCCATATTCTTCCGTCCATAAATCTTCATAGTCACGACGTGCGTCTGCATAAGCAACAATTAAGTCAACTTGTTCAGAAGCTAGACGGGCAAATGAGTTAGCGTATGAATCAGCTTGAACGATTTGGCTCAAGTCAGTCAGTGACTGGTCAAAGTTTTCCTGTAACCAGATAGTCGGGTAAATGTATCCTGCTGAAGAAGATGAGTTCATAACACTCCATGAAGCTGAGTCTACGTCTTCCCAAGTCAGTTCTTCCCCGCTGTTGATTTTGTCTGCTAATTCTCTACCTTTTTCAGAAGGTCCGGCAATCAGGATTGAACGGTAGTAAGTAACCTGTTCGTCAGTTCCTTCAGTTGGTTTGTTTTCGTTCCATTCAGCTGGGTCATCAGAGTCATTATTTAGTCCAGCACGTGTAGAAGTCAGGATAACTTCAGCAGAATCATCGTATAATACGAACGTTCCACCAGGGATAAATCCAACGTCCAGTGTTCCTGCAGACATCGCTTCTCCTACTGCTTCATAACTTGTACCGACAGTTATTTCAATGCTGCCAACGTCAAAACCGTGTTCAGCTAATTCGTCGATCAATAGGTCCTCTAAAGGTTCTGTTGCTACGTAAATCTCATCTGGATCACGAGAAGGGACAAAGCCTACTGAAATCTCATCGATTTCGACCATTTCGTCTCCGGCTTCACCGTTTCCGTTATCTGAAGCTGTCTCTTCAGTTGTATCATCATCGTTACCACATGCTGCTAATAACATGACAGAAGTTAGTGCAATACCTAAACCTTTAAACCATTTGTTTGACAAAATAATTCCCCCTAAATAAATGTGATGTATGCCCAGCTCACGTGAATGTGTATATTAAACATACAATCTGATAATAACATTCGCTTATACGAATGTCTATTGCTTTTTGAAACTTTATTGCCAAGGTGTTATTGTTAAAAAACGAACAATGCTCTTGCGCTTATCATTCGTACTCAACTAAATCAAGTATACCGTCTTGGAGGCGGTATCTCCAGAAGTTTTTTGTAAAATTTAAGTAAAACTGAAATCATTATCCACATGTTATTCAAATTTATTTGATGTATAATCATATTATTATAATTTGAGAAAGTAGGTTTTGATAGTGATTAAAGAGTTTAAAGCATTCATTATGCGAGGAAACGTAATGGAACTGGCAGTCGGTATTGTTTTAGGAGCTGCCTTCACTGCAATCGTAACAGCTCTTGTGGAACATGTGATTACCCCTATTATTGCTGCCCTGACAGGTAATGCCAGTGTCGATTTTCTGACGATTCAAATTGGTGAGGCACAGATTGCATACGGCCTGTTTCTTCAAGCTGTGATTGACTTTCTACTTATCGCGCTTGTCTTGTTTATGATGATTAAAGTCATCAACGGCTTGTCCCGAAAACGTGAAGAAGAGCAGGACGTGGAAGTGGAAGCACCGACGATGGAACAATACCTGGAAGAAATCAGAGACTTACTGGCGGAACAGAATTCGTCATCGACTGATTTTAAAACAGACAAGGACTAGATTAGTTAATTATCTACCAAAAAAGCCTATCGCGTGATAGGCTTTTTTCTTTAATTTAACTTTTCGCGCAGTCGGCCACTTATCGTATCAATCACGACGACGAATACGATGACGCTGATTAAAATAATACCCACTTCTTCCCAGTGGCGCTGCTGTTGGGCCAAAATCAGAGGCACACCGATTCCGCCTGCGCCGACAAGCCCTAAAATGGTCGAGGCCCGAACATCAATTTCAAAACGGAAAAGCGAGATAGACAGAAATTGTGGCAGCAGTTGTGGAAGGACGCCATACCAGAACGCCTGAAGTCCATTTCCGCCACTGGCTCTAATCGCCTCAACCGGAGACCGGTCAATTGATTCGATACTTTCCGCATACAGTTTTCCTATCATGCCAATGGAGTTGACGCTGATTGCCAGCACCCCGGCAAATGATCCAGGACCGACTGCCGCAACAAAGAAGACACCAAATAGCAGTTCCGGGATGCTGCGGATGGCATTTAAAATCATTTTACCAAAATAATGCACTTTTCCTCCGCTGTTTTTAGCAGCAAGTAAGGCAATAGGTAACGCCAGGATGGATGCGGCAATACCACCGGCATAGGCTATCGCAATTGTTTCAATCATCAGCCAGCTTTTTTCGATAAAAGAAGGCCAGTATGAGGGATTGATGAGTGGAACGATAAATAAGCGGTACAGTATGGTAAAGGGTGATGACTGCGAAGAAGCAATCGAGAAATCCTGAGACCACAGGCTAAAGGCGTACAGTAAAGCCAAACTTGACACAATAAGCGCAAATGTCGTTTTCTGTTTAAGTGTACGCTGAGACCGCAGCGAAATTTTAGTTGACTGGCTCACACTAATCGGCTCCTTACTGTCTGGCTGATGTAGTCAATAATGCTGATGACCACAAATAAGACAAAAATAATCATTCCCAGTCGGTCATACCTGAACAGACTCATCTGACGTCTGATCAGCTGACCGATTCCCCCTGCACCAACAAAGCCGAGAACCACCGAGGCTTTCAAGTTAATTTCCAGCATATAAAGAACATGGGAAAGATAGAGTGGCGTGAGTTGAGGCAGAATACCATATCGAATGACTTGAGGTGTATTTCCTCCAATGGCTTTAATTGCCAGAATAGGTCGTCCATCAATGGTCTCTACTGATTCACCTGTCAGCTTGATTAGTACTGCCGCAGAATAAATCGTCAACGCCAATATACCGGACACTGATCCCAGTCCGACGACCGCCACCATCAGAACAACCATGATAATGTTAGGGACAGACCTTATCACTGTCATGATAAATCTGAAACTACGGTAGAACAGAGGCTGCTTATTAACCGTCGATGAAGACAGAAACAGCAGCGGAAAAGCCGCTAAAGCAGCTAGTGTCGTACTAATAAGAGCAATATTAAAGGTTTCAATCAACTGATTTAAAGCAGTTGAGAAGTAGGCAAAATCCGGTGGCCAGAAGTCTTCTCTCACCATTCTGAAAAAGAGCGGTAAGCTGGCAAACATTCTCGGCAAAGAGGCATTGGTCTGCCTGACAGAAAATACATAAAGACCGAAAACTAGACTTAAGACAAGAATAAATTTCAGGAAAAAGCCTTTTTTGAAGAGTGTGACTCGACTCGAACTATTAGTCTGTTTCGTCATTCTAGTTGCCTCTCTTTTCTGCTTCTCTGATTGGACGGCCATAAATTTCCTCAAAAGTTTTTTCAGATACTTCTTCAATGGGCCCATCGAATACAATTTCACCTTCACGCATGCCTATGATGCGGTCAGCGTATTCCATGGCCAAATCAATGAAGTGAAGATTTACTACTGTTGTCAGTCCGTCCTCTTTACTCACCCGTTTCAAATCGCGCATGACTTTATGGGAAGTCGGCGGGTCAAGAGAAGCCACCGGCTCATCTGCCAGTATAATTTTAGGCTGTTGAGTCAGTACCCGGGCAATGCTGACCCGCTGCTTTTGCCCGCCACTTAACTGATCTGCCCGCACGTAAGCTTTTTCATCAATGCCGACTCTGTTTAAATTTCGCATAGCCAGCTGCAAATCTTTTTGAGGAAAGCGCCCGATAAGACTATTAAACGTCGGGGTATGACCCAGGCGACCCACCATGACATTTCGGATAGCGGACATGCGTCCGACAAGATTGTAGTCCTGAAAAATAATACCAATTTGCGTTCGTAACTTTCTTAAACGGTTTTCTTTCAGGCGCATCACGTTCTCGCTATCAACCAGCACGTCGCCTTCTGTTACAGTGGCCAGCCGATTAATTGTTTTGATTAACGTTGATTTTCCTGCCCCGGACATCCCCACGATTACGACAAACTCACCTTTTTTAATCGTCAGATTGATATTTTTTAACGCCTTGACTCCATTTGGATAGGTTAAGGACACATTTTTGAATTCAATCACTCGGCTACCCTCTTTTCTATTCTATATCTTTAGTCTGTTGTCTACTTAGTTTAGTATACTATTTTTTTGTACTGAATTCGATTGTGATATTGTTTTTGGGGGCTGAAACACAACTTCTCCGCTACTTCTTTTAAACAGCTCACTTCTTTTACAGTTACATTATTATGAAATCGCACTAGCATCTGAACAATCGACAATGAAGAACACTGATTTTAATTAATGCTGTAAGGATTAAATTGTGCAAAACAAATAAGAGGAAAACGAAATGACTTCGTTTTCCTCTTATTAGAATAATATAGCTTATTTTTTTAACATAATCTCGTTCTTTTGATGACTACTTCTTTTATTCATATTATGTTAAAAAGTCTGGATCTTCGAATCTCGGATTCGGATAAGTGTAAAACCCTTCTCCAGTTGCCACACCCAACTTGTTTTTATCGATATATTCTTTTTTTAGGAATGCGGCCAACTTTTCAGCACCTTCATCTCCCGTTTCTTCTGCTCTTGTTTTAATCACATTGTAAGCAGTGGTAATTCCAATTATATCAAGAAAAGCAAACGGACCTTTAGGAGCTCCCGTACCAATCATCCACGTTTTATCAATTGTTTCGATATCTGCTACTTGTTTGGTGTATAAAGCCAGTCCAAAATTCAGAAGCGGTACTAACAACGTGTTCAGGATATAACCCGGTTGTTCTTTATATAGTCTTAGTGCGACCATTCCAATATCTTCGGAGAATTCTGCAATTTGTTCGAAGATCTCCATATCCGTATTGTCATGTTTCATGATTTCAGCAGTATTATTTTTCCATATTTCATTGGCAAAGTGCAGTGCCAGGAATTTTTCCGGACGTCCAGTAGCTTCAGCAAATTGACTGGGAAGAAGTGTTGATGTGTTTGTTGCAAAAATCGTATGCTCATCAGCTAATGTACCTAACTCTTCATAAAATTCCGTTTTTATTTTGATTACTTCCGGTATGGCTTCTATTACTAAATCCACACCCTTCACTGCTTCGCCTTTATCAGTTGAATAGCTTAAACGATTATATGCTTCATTGATTTTTTCATCTGTCGCATCCAAATCTTCTCTGTATCGATTAGTTATTTTGTCCATACGTTCCTTCGCGCTGTCAATCGACTCTTCATTTATATCGTACAAGACGACGTCGAACCCGTGATAGGCTGTCTGCATTGCGATTTGGCTCCCTAATACTCCGCCACCAGCAACCATTACTCTTTTTATATTCATTATTAATCTACTTCCCTTCTTAATAATTTTAAGCTCAATATTATGTTTTATACATATTGATTGCGCTTTCTTAATTCTAAGCGTAACATAATAGTTAGATAAATTATATTGAAGGTTTTTTAAAAGAGCTTAAAAAATATTTAACTAGATAAGGTGATTGAAATGAATTTTGAACAACTACAATATATATACGATACCTATAGTCAGCATTCCTTTACAAAAGCTGCCGAAATCAATCACGTAACCGTACCGACAATCAGTATGGCTGTAAAGAAATTTGAAAGTTTATTCAATTGCACTTTGTTTGACCGCTCGAGCAGTAAGCTGAAGATATCTGCTGAAGGAGAAGTCATCATCCAGCATATTGAAAATATTTTGAAGGAAGTAAGTCACCTTTCCAATTCACTAGAGACTATCAGTAAAAATAAAAAAGAAACGCTCACGATTGCAACGATTCCCGGAATTACTCAAATCTTATTTGAAGAAACCCTAAAGAAAAACAAACCTGAACAGACATTGCAGTGGAGAGTGCTCGAAGGAAGTTCAGAGACGGTTGTATCAAAAGTTTCTGGTCATGAAGCTCAATTAGGATTAGTAGTAAGTCGAGAACCCATCGGATTATATGCTCATTTAAATTGGAAGCCGATAGCAGAAGATACTATCGTATTTCTGACGTCTACTCCCATGAGTGAACCGGAGTCACTTAAAGAGCTAGAGGCTCTATTAAAGTCCATGCCTTTAGCATTATACGACGACCCTATCATCGAGTCATTTTTAATGACATTATTTAACAATGACTTTTCGTCAAATACTATTTTAAAATCCAACAACATGGAGACCCTTATTCAAACCGTTCTCTACGGAAATGCCCTGACTATTGCTACTACATCAATCATCAAAGGACTGTCAACCGATCAATTGAATAAACTTTCTATTCTTCCATTAAACAAGCGCTTCTTTTCTTCCCCTTTTGTCTGGCAGGTGACTCAAAAATCAGAATCTATTTCACCTGACCTCAATCTCTTCATAGACGAATTAAAGAATAAGCTAGAAACCTAAAGTATATGATAAAAACTTTATTTGTAAGATTGTATAGTCACATTTATAATGTGGGGAGTAGGTAAATAGCTAATAGGAGAATGTTTATGTTTTTTGGAGTCATCGTCAACACACTAGCTATCTTTGTAGGGGGTACTATTGGACTCTTTGTCAACAAGGGCATCCCGTTAAAAATTGAAAAAGCTCTGATGAAGGCTCTGGCTATGAGTGCCGTTTATATCGGGATTACCGGCATGATGTCGGGTGAAAATACAATTTATATTATTTTATCACTCGTTATAGGTGCCGCATTAGGCGAATGGATTGATTTGGATAAAAGAATTCATCAAATGGGCGCTGCTCTGGAGTATCGTTTTCCGCCAACTAATGGCTCTGCTTCGATATCAAAAGGTTTTGTCATGTCCAGTTTAATTATGGCTGTCGGAGCGATGTCCATCGTTGGTCCTTTGGAAAGCGGGCTGACTGGTAATCATACTGTTCTACTGACAAAAGCGCTCATGGACGGCATCACAAGTATCATTCTTGCCTCGAGTCTAGGCATCGGTGTAATATTTTCCGGCGGACTGGTTTTTCTTTATCAAGGCGCAATTACGCTATTCGCAAGCTCTTTGGATGTTCTTTTGACAGACGTTATGATTAACGACATCAATGCGATTGGATCAATTTTAATATTGGCCCTCGGCTTAAACATACTGGAAGTGGCCAAGATAAAAGTCATGAATTTTGTTCCGGCTATCGCCATCCCGCTGTTGTTCTTTTTATTCTATTAAAAAACTGTCTGCTTGAAACCTCTCTTTTAATCAGAGGTGTTTCAAACGGACAGTTTTTTTACTGGTGTGTATTTTATTCCTCTATTAGTTCTTCAAACTCACTGTAGACATCACGAACGACATCATAGTCTTCTGACTCAGCGGGAGCAAAGCCTTCCCAGTTATAAACGTCTTCCAATACTGCAAGCATTTCCATATCATTATTCATATTGAGGAAGACTTCCTGAATCTTTTCTTTCAGGTCCTCAGGTAGTTCACTTCTGACAGAGACGGTGGCATTTGGAATTTCTTCTGTGGTGCCAATAACGCGAATCTGATCATAAATGTCTGGAATTTCATCTTCCAGCCTGACACGTGCATCCTCAAAGGTAGTGGCAAAGTCAGCCTGGCCATCGAGTACGGATAAAATAGCTGCATCGTGTGCACCGACATCAATCGTTGTGAAGTGACTTTCCAAATCAGCAACGCCTAAATCCATCAGCTGCTGTGCCGGGAAAAGGTAGCCTGACGTTGATGTGTAATCGGTGAAGGCCCAAACCAGTCCATCAGTATCAACTAAATCATCAATTGAATCGATATCAGAATCTGCAGCTACATTGTATTGGGCTACATATGACTCTGAACCATCACGAATAGCCTTCAGTATGACTTCAACATTTGCCCGTTCTTCCGCCTGAACAAAGGCAAATGGTGGCAGGAAGGCAATGTCTGCATTCTGATTGCGCATGGCTTCAATAAGGCCAGTATAGTCCGTCATCACTTGTCCAGTGACCGGTATGTCCAGCTGTTCAGACAGGTATTCTTCAAGAGGTCTGGCAGATGCTGCCATATTCTCGACATCAGCTGAGGGAAAATAGCCCAATACAAGCTCTTCCACTTCTTCGCCGTTCGTTTCTGCTTCGTTCGTTCCACAAGCACCTAGCAAAAGGATGGCACTTAACCCTGTAATAATTCCTTTAATTTTTCTCATTCATCTATTCCTTTCATTCAGTAAGCTTCTTTATTCGTTCTCCACTATTTTGCACTAGTCAACAAATCCCGTCAATAGTTTTCCAGCACCTTAACAACCTGTACAGTAGAAAATACTTTTATACACTCACTTTACCACATTTACATTGTTTTTATATAAAAATAACGATAAGCCAGACTCGTACGCTGCCTTATCGTTAGTAATTTCATTATGCTTTTGATTTTATTTTGTTTCTCTGAACACAGCTTTGCGTCTCAACTTTTGTGAATATTTTTTCAGTTCCAACCGGTCAGGATTGTTTCGGGTGTTCTTACTTGTAATATATAGACGTTCTCCTGTCTCTACACATTCTAATGTAATATTTTTTCTCATTTTATTTAATCCCTTTCTTCATTCTCTTCATTTGCTTGATAATTTTCAATCCTCTTCGAGCCGTTTTTTTATTCGGACTCTTCATCAGACGATAAGCTGTCGATACATCTGTTTTTTCTGCCATTTTAATCACTCCTTATACTATACCCATCAGAATTATTTTATGATTCAATTCCTAATTCTTTCATTGCCTCTTTAGTCAGCAAGCAGTTTTGAAAGGACTGCTTCATTTCCTCAACTGGAAGATTTTTACCTATAAAGACGAGAACAGATTCCCGTTTTTCCTCTTTCCAAGGTTCTCCTCGTTCTGCTTTGAAGGCCATATTTACACCCTGGTAGATGACTTGATGCGAATCACCATACAAATTAAGTATTCCTTTATACCTTAACAAATCCATTCCATAAGTCATGACCAGCTCATTCATCCACATATCAATCAGAGTCGGGTGGATAGGTTCATCTGCTTTCAATGACAGTGTCACAATCCCCTCTGTATGATTCGTGTGATGGTGGCTGTGACACCCGTAATGATGCTCGTGTCCGTGGTCGTGGTCATGCTCGTGGTTGTTATTATAATTATGATCTGAATTTATATTGTCTTCTTTTTCTATTTTCTGAGCATTAAACAAGTTCAAGCCAATAACGTCCCCGACAGTAATGCTGTCCAGGTTTAATCTGCTAATAATCGCGTAAGGATTGATTGACTGAAGTTTTTCTCTAAGTAAATGATGGGCATAATCATCTACCTGGTCGCTTTTTGTTATCAGCAATCTATCGGCAAATGCTATTTGATTAACAGACTCTTCAAAATGAGCGATTTGATACAATGCATTGCCCGCATCGACTAGGGTTAATACCGAATCAATTTCAAAGTGCTCCACTAAAAACGGTGTTCGCATGAATGTCTGTGCAATGGGGCCGGGTTCAGCCAGACCAGTCGTTTCGATAACAATCCGGTCAATTGCCACCGTCTGCTTTTCTCTTATCGTGTAAATGGTACGAAGCATATCAGACAAATCTGTCCGTAAGGTGCAGCAAAGACAGCCGTTATTCATCTGATATACTTCTTCTTCAACATTCACGACAAGATTGTGATCGACACCTACGTCTCCGTACTCATTAACAATCACTGCAATTTTCTCTTCATTTGGTTGATGAAGCAGTTCATTAATCAAAGTTGTTTTTCCGGCACCCAAAAAGCCCGTGATGATTGTAACAGGTATTTTCTGATTCATTTCAGCGACTCCTTTTAATTATAGCGTTCAACTTTCAACGGACTTTACCAGCTCGCTTTTTTGACTCCTGGAATTTTTCCTTCGTGCGCTAACTTTCGGAAGCTGATGCGCGACAAACCAAATTTTCTCATGTATCCTCTTGGTCGGCCGTCTACTTTGTCCCGGTTTTGAAGACGTGTAGGAGAAGCGTCTCTCGGCAGTTTGGCCAACGCTTCATAATCGCCTTTTTCTTTCAACTCTTTACGCAAAGTCGCGTAATGTTCTACTGTTCTCTGCTGACGTTTCAACTTTTCAATCTTACTTTTTTTAGCCAGTTATCTCACTCCTAAATTAGAAATAAAGCTTCTTTTACTTGTCCAGCACTTTTCTACCATTGTAGTAGCCGTCTTTAGAGACCCGGTGGCTCATGCGGTATTCCCCTGTAGAGGAGTCAAATGATAGTCCTCCTGAGGTATTCTCTCCTTTATACGGGGCGTTAGTGAGAAAACCCCTGGTTTCAACCAGGGGTTTTCTCACTAACGCCCGCTATTGTATTCTTTTAGCTGGTCTTGAACGTATTGCAGCACAACTTCTTTGGAGACGTCGCCTACAGTACTGGCAAAGTAACTATGTGACCATAACGACCCTTTCCAAAGCTCCTTCTTCGTATCTGGGTAGGCTTTAAACCAGTCCCTTGCAGAAGCGCCCTTTAATGCCTTCATGACCGAACTAATGGCCTTG